>DASWMK010000274.1 GCA_036399815.1 Acidimicrobiales bacterium | reverse complement strand
CGCGGCCGCCGAGCGGCAGGCGTTCGTCCCGACGGTGGCGTCGCCGACGGCCGCGCCGGCCGAGCCGCCCGGCCCCCCGGCGCCGCCGCCCCGGTCCGCCCCGGAGCTGCTCGAAGCGCTGCGCCGTGGCCGCTAGCGGCGGGCCGGCGGCGCCCGCGCTGCTCGTGCCGATGGTGGTCGAGGCGCTCGTGCTCACCCGGCGGTCGGCCAACGCCCTGTTCGCCTGGGTGCCGCCCGAGTACGGGTTCCTGCCGATGTACGGCAGCACCGACGCCCCGCCGTTCTACCGGCGGTTCCCGGTGAACGCCCGCAGCCAGCCGTTCACCGGCGTCGTCCTCCACTGGGCGCTGCCCGACGGCCTGACCCACGGCGCGGAGGGCCGGGACGGCCGGGTCGTCTATCCCGACGTGCCCAACCGCTGGTACGTCACGAGGAAGGCGCCCGACGCGGCCGACCCGGGGCGGTGGGCGTTCCGGTCGTGGATCCTCGCCAGCGACTACGTCGGGGACCCGGCGGGCAGCCCGTTCCCCGATCCCCGGGGGACCGGGCCGACGTCGCTCGGCCGGGCCTGGCGGGTGGAGGACTGGCCGGGCGAGGCGGCCGTCGCCGCCCGCGCCCTCGTCCCCCCGCTCACGGCCGTCGGCCCCGGCGACGCGACCTACGCGGCGTTCGCCCCGAACGTTCGCAACGTGCTCTCCCTGGGCGACGAGATGGAGGACGTGCTCCAGGGCCCGGTGTCCTACGCCGTCCACGGGTGGTACGCGGCACCGGCGGTCGACCCGCTCCTCGGCACCGCCGCCTACGGCCCCGACGGGTGGCGGACCGAGGCGGAGTGGCGGGCCGTGGTCGGCGAGCGGCGCTGGTGGCCGGGCACCGACGAGGCCGACCTGGAGCGGGCCGCCGAGGCGGCCGCCGCCTGGGCCCGCGACCACGGCGTCGTCGTCGACCCGGCCGTGCCCCGGACCAGGTTCCCGGCGAGGACGGTGTGCCACGGCGTCGTCACCGGCGTGACCTGGCTGGGCGTCGACGGCCCGCACCTGACCGGGGTCCCGACCGCCAACCCCGACCACGCCGGCTACGTGCGGCCGAAGGTCGCCATCGGCAACAGCGCCATGGACGGCCTGGCCACGCTGATGGCCGTCGACCTCGCCGACGAGATCGCCCCCCACCCGCCGGCCGAGCTGGTCGAGGTGATCGAGGCCTTCGCCGCCGGCCTGCTGCCCGTGCTCGACCTGCCCGACGGCCGGGCCCGGCTGGACGTGGCGTCGCAGCGGGGCTGGTTCGCCTCGGCGCCGGGCGGGACGTCGTGGACCGTCGTCGCCCCCGAGGACCAGGGCGACCCGCAGGGCCGGCAGGCGCCGCCGCCGCTCGACGAGGACCAGGCCGCCCTCCTCACGACCCTCGGCGTGCTCCAGCGCGCCCTCGACCGCTGCGCCGACGAGCTCGCCTCGGCCCAGTGGGAGGCCTACGCCCTCTGGTGGAAGCAGCAGCGCCTGCCCTTCGCCGTGCCCCAGGACCCGAGCTGGCGCCAGCTCGTGGCCGACGCCAGGGCGGCGGCCCAGGCGGCGACCCTGGCCCTGGTGGGCGAGTACCGCTGGCTGCTGCGCCAGCGCGACGGCGCCGTCGTCGCCCTCGCCGCCGTCCTCGGCGACCTGCGGCTCGAGGCGCTCGCCGCGCCGTCGTTCTCGCAGCCCAACGAGCCCGTGCTGCTCGTGACCGGCGCCCACCGGGCCTTCAAGCACGGCGAGGACCACGCGTTCGCCGAGGGGATGGTCCTGCCCTGCCGGTTCACCGGCCAGGCCGTCGCCGGCATCGAGGTCGTGCAGGGCGACCGGTCGTACCGGGTGACCGGCGCCGAGGTGCCGGTGCCGCCGGTCGCCCCGGTGTCGCCGCCGGCCGAGCTCGCCGACCTGTTCGTGGAGGCGTTCTTCCTCGACACGACGAACGCCCCCGCCATCGCCGTCGCCGCCGACCCGGCCGACCCGTGGCCGCTGCTCGGCGCCATCCGGCGCGAGCAGGCCGTCGTGTGGACGCCGGCCCTGTCGCCGGCGCTCGACCCGCAGGCCCTGGCCGACGCCGGCGGCCTGCTCACCCAGTACGGGCTCGGCGCCCTCCCGTCGAAGGTCGGGCTCCAGGTGTGGTCGCCGCCGTGGGCGCCGCTCTACCTCGACTGGGCCCTCCAGTACGTCCCCGCCGCCGAGCGGGCCGACGGCCGCCTGCGGGACTGGGCGCCGCCCGCCGACCGCGCCGACCGGGGCGCCGACGACCTCACCTACCGGTGGACCGGGGCCGAGCCGCCGCCCGAGACCGACCCGGTGCCGCTCGAGGGGCGCACGTTCCTCACCCCCCAGGCCACCGACGTGCTGGCCGCCCGGCTGGCCCAGGTGATCGAGCAGTACGCCCCCGACCCGGCGACCCAGGAGCAGCTGTGGGCCCTCCAGGACGCGCTCGAGTACGTCGAGCGGGCCGACCTCCTCGCCCAGGCCCTGAGCGGCCTCGGGCTGGCCCTCCTCCAGCGGACGCCCCAGACCGCCCGCCTCCCGTGGGACGGCTCGCTCGTCCCCTACCTCCGGCCGGCCGGCGCCCCGTCGCTCGTGCCCGACTCGATCCCCGTGCCCGGCGCCCCCGCCCGCCAGTTCCAGCCGGTCAGGGCCGGCCACCTCTCGGTCCAGCGGCTGTGGGTGGTGGACGACTTCGGCCAGGTCTTCGACGTGCTCGGCGCCATGGGCGTGCAGCCGTCGAACTTCCAGCCGGTCCGCTCGCCCGACCTCGTGACGGCCGGCAGCGCCCGGCTGGTCGAGCTCAAGCCCCGCCTGACCCAGCCGGCCCGGGCCGTCCTGCCCCTGCTCGACGCGGCCGACGACGCCATGGAGCTGGGCGTCGACGCGGGCACCGACCCCGTGTGCGGGTGGCTCGTGCTCGACCACCTGGACCGCAGCCTCCTCGTGTACGACGCGGCGGGCGAGCCGCTCGGCGAGCTGCTGCTGGCCGTCGACGGCGCCCTCTGGCTGCCGCCGCCGGCCACCTCGCCGCCGCCCCACGGCGGCCGGCCGCCGGTCGACATCGGCAACGACCACCTGCGGGCCGTCGTCCGGGGGATCCTCGACCACCCCGACCCGCGCGCCGCCCTCGCCGACCTCCTCGCGCTCGTCGACGAGGTGTCCTGGGGCTTCGACCCCGGCGGGCCGGCGGCCGACGAGGAGCTGGCCGTGCTGGTCGGCCGGCCGCTGGCCGTCGTGCGGGCCGGGCTGCGCCTCGAGCTCCGCGGGGCGCCGGCCGCCAGCCAGGCCTGGGCCGAGTCGGGCCGCCACGCCACCGGCGGGTTCGAGGACGTGCGCTTCCGGGTCCAGCTCGGCAGCACCGAGCTGCTCGACGACGGGCTCGTCGGGTTCTGGCTCGACGACCGCTACGACGGGATCGAATCGGTCCACGCGGCCGGCGGCGGCGACCGGCCCTACGTCCGCGACACCCGGCCCGAGCTGCCCTTCCGGCCCGGCCGCACGGCGCTTCTCACCCTGCTCCTCGACCCCCGCGGCTCGGTCCACGCCGTCACCGGCCTGCTCCCCGTCGTCGAGGCCTCGCTGCCGGTCGGCTTCGTGGCGCCCGCCGTCCGCCGCATCGCCGTCACGTTCCGGACCGGTCCGGTCCTCGGCGACGCCACCGGCGCGGTGATGCCCCTGCCCGGGCTCCGGGAGGGGACGTGGTCCTGGCTGGAGTACCACGGCACCGAGGCGCCGGCCGTCGAGACCGTCGTGCGCGCGGCCGACGCCACCGCCCACCTGCTCGATGCCCCGCCGGTCGCCAGGGAGGGCTGGCTCCAGCTGGTCCTCGGCGGCCCGCCGACGGTGCTCACGTACGGCGTGGTCCCCGCCTCGGTCCCCTGCACCGTGGACCGCGACGACCCGAGCACGGCGATCCTCCAGGTCACCGTGTACAACGGCTCCGGCGGGCCGGTCGCCTGCTCGGCCGTGCAGCTGGCCCTGCCCGTCGGCGCCTCGCCGGCCGCCCTGACCGCCGACCCGGCGCTCGTCGTGGCGTCGGTCGCCGGCGGCGCCCCGTGGACGGTCGCCTCCGACGGGCGCGGCACGGTCACCGCCGTGCCGGCCGGCACCGTCCCCGCCGGGGCGACGGTGTCGCTGCTCCTCGCCGGCGTCCGGGTCGTGCCCGAGCCCGGGGTGGCCGAGATCCGGGTGACCGAGACGACCGACGCGACGAGGACCGGCGTCCTCGCCGTCGCCAAGGTCCCCGCCCTCCAGCCCCGGCAGCCCTGACGCAGAGGAGCCCGATGGCCGACCCGACCGTGTTCGAGTACCACGTCACCCCCGACCAGGTGCCCTACAGCCGGCCAGGGTCCGAGGTGACGGTCATCCTCCAGGTGACGGTCACCAACCGGACCGAGCGCGACGTGCCGTGCTCGATGCTGATGTTCACGGTCACCGCCGGGACGGCCGAGCGCGACCTCGTCGCCCGCCTCGGCCTGCGGTGCCGGGCCACCGACGAGTCGCCGTGGTCGGTGCGGGACCAGGGCAACGGCACCTTCCTCGCCATCCCCACCTACCCGGTGAGCGGCATCCCGGCGGGCGGCAGCATCGGCTTCGTCCTGGAGGACGTCGCCGTCAACGGCACGCCGGGCGGCGCGGTCATCGGCGTGTCGGAGCTGACCGACCAGCTGCGGACGCGGGACCTCGGGGTCAACAAGCGCGTCCCCGGCCTGGCCTTCACCAGCCTCACGGCCATCCCCGTGGAGGTCGCCCCTGGCGGCACGATCGTCCTTTCCTGGACGACCACCGGCGCCACGTCCTGCACCCTGCGCACCGGCGACGTGACGAGCCCGGTCGACGTCAACGGCACCCTCCCGCTGAAGCCGCTCGAGACCACCCATTTCGTGATCACCGCCGAGGGCGGCGGCACGTTCATCCAGCAGCAGATCACGGTGACGGTGGCGACCGTCCGCATCCTCGACTTCCAGGTGTCGCCCACCCAGGTGGCCCAGGACGCCGACGTGACGATGCGGTGGCTCGTGAAGGGTGCGGACGCCGTCACGATCGAGCCGTTCCACCAGGCCGTCGACCCCGGCGAGGGCTCGCGGGCCTTCCCGATCCACGACACCGGCTGGTACACGCTGGAGGCCAGCGGCTACGGCCGCAAGGTGTCCCAGCCCCGGTGGATCGAGGTCATGCCGGTGGTGGTCGACGAGCTGGCCGCCGTCCCCCAGGTGGTCGACCCCGGCCGGCCGGCGACCATCCAGTGGCGCACGACGTGGGCCAGCGCCTGCCTCCTGGAGCCGCCGGCGGGGCAGTCGGTCGACAGGAGCGGGAGCCGGCCCGTCGAGCCGGCGGTCAGCACGACGTACACGCTCGTGGCCCTCGGGTCGAAGCCGCAGCGGCGGGAGGTCACCGTCGCCGTCGGGGCCGCCGTCGTCGAGCTCGGCTTCACGGCCGACCCCGCCCGCCCCGGCGAGGTCGCCCTGACCTGGCAGGTCGCCTGCGGCACGGCCACGCTCGCCGTGTGGGGGCAGGGGGGCACGCCGTCGCCCCGCCCCGTGGACCCGACGGGCACGACGCCGGTGGCCATCGGGGCGACCGGCGTGACCTACGTGCGGATGGTGGCCACCGGCGGCGGCACGACGGCGACGGCCAACCTGCTCTTCGCCGGCCCCGCCGTGCAGGGCGCGGCCCAGCTGCGCGCCTTCCGGCTGCGGTCGGGCAGCGGGGTCAACACGCCCCGCTCGGTCGTCGAGGTCACCTGGCAGGCCGAGGGCTCGTCGCTGCGGGGCGAGGTGCGGGACGCGTCGACCCGGCTGCCGATGGGCTCGCTGGTCGGGCGGCTGGCCGTCCCGCTCGGCGGGCGCGTGCCCCAGCGCTCCCTCTGGGACGGCGACGTGTACGTCAGCGGCGGGGCGGGCGGGGTCGGCCTCGCCTGGGACGTGGCCTGACCCCTCAGCGGGCCCGGATGTAGAAGTTCAGGTAGACGTTGTTCGGCCGGGTGTCGCCGTCGCCGCCCTTGGACCACGGGTCGAAGGTCAACGTGCCGTTGTCGCCGGCGTTCCCGCTGTTCGTCGCGCCGTGGGCGCCGATCGTGCTGGCCGGGAGGTTGGGCACCGACGTCGTGAACTCCTTGCCCGGCCGGCCGGTGGCGTAGGCCTGGACGCTGCCGACGCCGCTCGCCGCGCCGGTCCCGGCCGGGATCCGGCGGTCGGCGTCGGGGTCGATGCCGGTCGTGTCGCTCGAGCCCCGCAGGAACCGGGCCCGGTAGTCGGGGAGGCCGAACCTCCCCTCCGAGGTCCCGTACGTGGCGCCGAGCGCCTTCGACAGCTCCGGGTGATCGGCGGTCGCCA
This sequence comes from Acidimicrobiales bacterium, assembly GCA_036399815.1. Classification (NCBI taxonomy): domain Bacteria; kingdom Bacillati; phylum Actinomycetota; class Acidimicrobiia; order Acidimicrobiales; species Acidimicrobiales bacterium. The sequence goes on along the minus strand of DASWMK010000274.1, from coordinate 35,933 downwards.
CCATCCGGCCGTCGCAGGGCAGCCAGTACGGGTTCTCGGGGAGGTCGAGGCCGATCGTGGCGACGGCCCCGATCGGGACGTCGGCGGTGGCGTCGGCCCCGGCCATGGGCTCGGCGCAGACGTAGAAGTCCACGCTCAGGTTCTCCGGGCGGGACTCGGCGTCGCCGCCGCCGCCGTTGGTCAGCGAGACGCCCCTGCTCCCGCCGTTGACCTGGAGGAGGTTCCACAGGTTGCCGCCCACGAGCTTCGACGCGTCGCTCGTCGGGAGGTGGCGGAAGGTGGCGTAGAACGGGTTCAGGGGCAGCGCCGTCGACCACGGCTGGGCCGACCCGACGTCGTTGCCGGTGTTGCCGCCGGCGTGCGGCGCCGTCCGCGAGCCCCGGTCGGGGTCGGGGTGCCGGTTGGTGTCGCCGCTCACGCCCCGCAGGAACCAGCCCCGGTAGTCGGGGAGCACGAAGCGGTCGTCCCCCTCGCTGCCGTGGGCGTACTGGACGGCCTGGAACAGCGCCGCGTACTGGCCCACCCTCGACAGCGCCCGGCCGTCGCAGCGGAGCCAGCGGGGGAGGTCGGTGGCCGGCCCGGCGTAGGGGAGGACGGCGCCGGCCGGGAGGACGACGGGCCCGCCGGCCCGCGTGGTCGAGGCCGCCTTGATCAGGAAGTGGACGTACTTGTTCACCGGCCGGGTCTCGAGGTCGCCCCCGCCCGACGCCGCGACCTCGCGTGCGTCGTCGTTGTGCTTGCCGGGCCGGGACGCGCAGCCGGCGTCGTCGTGCCAGTTGCGGATGTCGAGGTGCTCGACCTTCGACTGGAACGGCACGCGCGGCTTGGCCGTGCCGTAGTCCTCGTACGAGCCGACCTTCTCGCGCGTGTTCCCGGCCGGGTTCAGCGCGCTCCGCCGCTCCCAGTCCGGGTCGCGCTGGGCCCGCACCACCGGGTCGGGGCAGGTGCAGCGGACGAACAGGCCCCGCAGGTCCGGCAGGTTGAACCGGCGGTCGGTCACCTGCCCGAAGTTGAAGTAGATCGCGGTGAACAGCTCGGGGAGCTCGTCGCGGTCCCGCACGCTGCCGTCGCAGAGCAGCCAGCCCTCGTCGGCCAGGGCGCCGGGCACGCGGCCGGCGTAGGCCACGACGCTGCCCACGGGCAGGGCCGCGTCGACCGCCGTCTCGGGCGTTGCCGTTGCCATCCTCTCCTCCTCGGGCGCTGCGTCAGGCGGCGGTGGCGCCGAAGACCGAGCGGGCCTGGTCGACCAGCCAGTGGAGGTCGGCCCGGCGGCCGAACCAGGCGACGAACGTGTAGAAGACCTGCGAGACGGCCTCCTCGGCGTCGGGCAGGAGCGCCTGGTCGACGACGAGGGCGGCGGCCGCCACCTTCGGCTCGTCGAGCTCGGCGACGTCGACGGCCGCCTGCGCCGCCTTGACGGCGGCGACGCGCATGGCACCGAGGCTGACCTCGCCGTCGACGTAGGCCTTCGCCGTGTCGAGGGCCCGCGAGGAGCGGAAGTCGACGTACACGCCGTCGGCCACCATCCGGGTGAGGAACTCCCTGGCCATGACGATCGCCATGCGCCGCAGCACGGTGGCCGGCGCCACCCGCTCGCGCATGATCGCCCAGAACAGCCGGCCGGGGTGGGTGCGGACCTCGAGCACCTCGCGCACGGTCAGCGCCCGCTTCCCCGAGAACCACGCCCGGACCTGCTCCTCGTCGTACAGCTCGAGCGCCCCGTTGGCGACGATCGTGTCGAAGTCCACCTCGACGTCGAGCAGGGTCGGCCGCTCGGCCGGTCCCGCGGTGTCGCTCATGGTCGCCTCCTGGGTCCGGCCGCCGCCGACCTTAGCGAGCGCGCCCGTGGTCGTGCCCCCACGGCGCGCGGCGACCGGCGCGGTCAGGAGGGGGGCGGGCCGTCCTCGTCGTCGTCGACCACGCCCTCGGCCGGCTCGGGGGCCTCGTCCTCGTCGGGGACGAGCCCCGAGTCGGCGGGCGCGGCGCTGTAGGACCGGTGCTCCTCGGGGGTGAACCGCTCGGGCATGCCCCCTGCGTACCCGTCGCTACAGTGGCCGAGACCGGCCGCAGTCGGGAAGGAGGGCGCGCGTGCCCGCGACGGTGGTCGTCGGCACTCAGTGGGGCGACGAGGGCAAGGGGAGGTTCACCGACCTCTTCGCCAAGGAGATGGACGTGGTCGTCCGCTACCAGGGTGGCCACAACGCCGGCCACACCCTCGTGGTCGGCGGCGAGTCCTTCGCCCTCCAGCTCGTGCCGAGCGGCGTGCTCTACCCGCACATCACGCCGGTGATCGGCAACGGCGTCGTCGTCGACCCGCGCGTCCTCCTCGACGAGATCGACCTGCTCGAGGGGCGGGGGGTCGACTGCTCGCGGCTCAGGGTCAGCAGCAACGCCCACCTGATCCTCCCGTACCACCAGGCCATCGACCGGGTGAGCGAGCGGTGGCTGGGCAGGAACAAGCTCGGCACGACCAGGCGGGGCATCGGCCCGGCCTACGCCGACAAGGCGGCCAGGGTCGGCCTGCGGGTGCAGGACCTGTTCGACGCGAAGATCTTCCGCCAGAAGCTGGACGTGGTGCTGAAGGAGAAGAACCCGCTCCTCGCCAAGGTGTACAACCAGCTCCCGCTCGACGGCGAGGAGATGGCGGCCGCCTACCTGGACGAGCTCGCCCCCCGCCTGCGCCCTTACGTGGCCGACACCGTGAACCTCGTGCACGAGGCCCTGGAGGCCGGCCGCTCGGTCCTCTTCGAGGGCGCCCAGGCCACGTTCCTCGACCTCGACCAGGGCACCTATCCGTACGTCACCTCGTCGAACCCGGTGGCCGGCGGCGCCTGCACCGGCGCCGGCGTCGGCCCCCGCCACGTCGACCGCGTCGTCGGGGTGGCCAAGGCCTACGTGACGAGGGTGGGGTCGGGGCCGTTCCCGACCGAGCTGTTCGACGAGGTCGGCGAGCGCATCGTCGACCGGGGCCACGAGTACGGCACCAACACGGGTCGGCGCCGGCGGGCGGGGTGGTTCGACGGCGTGATGGCCCGCCACGCCACCAGGGTCAACTCGCTCTCCGAGCTGGCCGTGTCGAAGCTCGACGTGCTCGACGGGCTGCCCGTCGTCAAGGTGTGCGTGGCCTACGACGTGGACGGCGAGCGGGTCGAGCGCCTGCCCGACCACCAGTCCGTGCTCCACCGGGCCCGGCCCGTGTACGAGGAGCTGCCCGGCTGGGACGCCGACACCAGCGGGGCCACCGAGCCCCACCACCTGCCCGGCCCGGCCCACGACTACCTCGCCGCCGTGGAGGACCTGGCCGGCGTGCCGGTCCGCCTCGTCGGGGTCGGCCCCGGCCGGGAGCAGGTCGTGGCCCGGCGGGCGGCGGAGCCGGCGTCGTGAGGGTCTGCGTCGTCGGGTCGGGCGGGCGGGAGCACGCCCTCGCCGTCGCGCTCGGGCGCTCGGCCGACGTCGTCGTCACGCCGGGCAACGCCGGCATCCCCGGGTCGGTGGCGGCGCCGCCCGAGGAGGTCGAGGCCGACCTGTTCGTGATCGGCCCGGAGGCGCCGCTGGTCGACGGACTGGCCGACCGCCTGCGGGCCAGGGGCGCGCTGGTCTTCGGCCCTGGCGCCGACGGCGCCCGCCTCGAGGGGTCCAAGGCGTGGATGAAGGAGGTGCTGGTGGCTGCGGGCGTGCCCACGGCGAGGCACGGCGCCTTCTCGGAGGTGGCCCCCGCCCTCGGGTTCCTGCGGTCCCTGCCCGGGCCCTACGTGGTGAAGACCGACGGGCTGGCCGCCGGCAAGGGCGTGTTCGTGACCGACTCGCTGATCGACGCCGAGGACGACGTGCGGGCCAAGCTGGCCGGCGAGCGCTTCGGCGACGCCGGCCGCCGGGTGGTCGTCGAGGAGGGGCTGGGCGGGCCCGAGGTGTCGCTCCTCGCCGTGTGCGACGGCACCAGGGCGGTGGCCCTCGCGCCGGCGCAGGACTTCAAGCGGGCCGGGACCGGTGACACCGGCCCGAACACCGGCGGCATGGGCGCGTACTCGCCGGTCCCGGTGACCCGCCCGGCGCTCGTCGAGGAGATCATGGAGCGGGCCGTCGAGCCCACGCTCGCCGAGCTGCGCCGCCGGGGCATCGACTACCGCGGCGTGCTCTACGCCGGCATCATGGTGACCCCGGACGGCCCGAAGGTGCTGGAGTACAACGTGCGCTTCGGCGACCCGGAGGCCCAGGTCGTGCTGCCCCGTCTCGACAGCGACCTCGCCGACCTCCTCGCCGGGGCGGCGGCCGGGCGGGTGCCGGGCGAGCCCCGCTTCGTGAGCGACGCCGCCGTCACCGTCGTGTGCGCCGCCGCCGGCTACCCCGGCGAGGTCCGCACCGGCGACCGCATCGACGGCGTCGAGTCGGCGTGCGCGGTCGACGGCGTCACCGTGTACTTCGCCGGCGTGGGCCGGGCGCCGGACGGTGCGCTGGTCACCGCCGGCGGCCGGGTGCTGTGCGTCACCGGCACGGCACCGACGATCGCGAAGGCCCGCCAGCGGGCCTACGACGCCAGCGTCCGGCTCCACTGGGCCGGCATCCACTACCGGACCGACATCGCGGCTGCTGCCGCAGCGAGGGATTGGACCCGACATTGAGCCTGAAGGTCGCCGTGCTGATGGGGTCGTCGAGCGACGAGTCCAAGATGCAACCCGCCGTCGAGACGCTCGGGAAGTTCGGCGTCGAGGCCGACGTCCACGTGATGTCGGCCCACCGGACGCCGACCAAGGTGGCCGGGTTCGCGGCCGCCGCCCGCGAGGCCGGCTACGGGGCGATCATCTGCGGGGCGGGCATGGCCGCCCACCTGGCCGGCGCGGTCGCCGCCAACACGACCCTGCCGGTGATCGGCGTGCCCCTGTCGGGGAGCGCGCTGAACGGCGTCGACGCGCTCTACGCCACCGTGCAGATGCCGAGGGGCATCCCGGTCGCCACCGTCGCCATCGACGGGGCGAGGAACGCGGCCGTGCTGGCCGTCCAGGTCCTCGCCGTGTCCGACCCCGACCTGGCGGCGCGCCTCGAGGCCGACCGCAGGGAGATGGGCGGTGGCTGACGCCCTAGTGGGCGACGGCGCCGACCGGCACCCAGCTGTGGTCGCCGGCCGGGTCGATCGCCGTCTCCTCGATGCTCGGCCGCACCGGCTCCTCGGCGATGGCGCTGGCCAGGGCCTCGGCCACCTGGACGTGGTCGCCGCCCTTGCCCCGCCGGCGGGCCCTGCGCTCCTTGGCCGCCGCCCGCAGCTCCTTGCGGGTGGCCGGCCGGTTACCGGCCGTGGACCGCACGCCGGCGGCGGCGATGGCGCAGCCGATGCAGTAGGGCGGGCGCTTGGGCCCGAACGCGTAGACGAGGCAGTCCCCGCAGAAGCCGTTGCCGCAGGACCGGCACGTGTCCTCGGCCCGCTCGAATGGGTGCCTGGTGCAGGTGTCGAGCATGGTGGCCGCCTCCCTTCACTCCCGTCGCCGCCTGCTCCATCGGCACCGTCCGTAGCGACCTTGACGATTTCTCCACGGTGAGCGCGAAGCCGGTCGTCCCCGACGTCCTGGCCGCCCGCTACGCCAGCGCCGAGATGGCCGACCTGTGGTCGCCGCGCACCAAGGTCGTGCTCGAGCGCCGGCTCTGGGTCGCCGTGCTCGAGGCCCAGCGCGACCTCGGCGTGCCGGTGCCCGACGGCGTCGTGGAGGCCTACCGGGCGGCGGTCGACGACGTCGACCTCGACCGCATCGAGGAGCGCGAGCGGGTCACCCGCCACGACGTGAAGGCCCGCCTCGACGAGTTCTCCGCCCTGGCCGGCGCCGAGCACGCCCACAAGGGGCTGACCTCCCGCGACGTCACCGAGAACGTGGAGCAGCACCAGGTGCGCCGCTCGCTCGAGCTGGTGCGGGACCGGATGGTGGCCGCCCTCGCCCGGCTGGCCGAGCGGGCCGAGGAGCACGAGGCGACCGTCATCGCGGCGAGGACCCACAACGTGCCGGCCCAGCCGACCACGCTCGGCAAGCGCTTCGCCAACGCCGGCGAGGAGCTGCTCCAGGCCCTCGCCCGGGTCGAGGACCTGCTCGGCCGCTACCCGCTGCGGGGGGTCAAGGGCCCGGTGGGCACGGCCCGGGACCAGCTCGACCTGCTGGGCGACCCCGAGCGGGTGGCCGCCCTCGACCGGGCCGTCGCCGACCACCTCGGCTTCGACCGCGTGCTCGACAACGTCGGCCAGGTCTACCCCCGGTCCCTCGACCTCGACGTGGTCGCCGCCCTCGTGCAGGCCGCGTCCGGCCCGGCCAGCCTCGCGCTCACCGTCCGGCTGATGGCCGGCCACGAGCTCGTCACCGAGGGCTTCGCCGCCGGGCAGGTCGGCTCGTCGGCCATGCCCCACAAGATGAACACGCGGTCCTGCGAGCGCATCGGCGCGCTCACCGCCGTCCTCGGCGGCCACCTGGCCATGGTCACGGCGATCGCCGGCGGGCAGTGGAACGAGGGCGACGTGAGCGACTCGGTCGTGCGCCGGGTGGCCCTGCCCGGAGCGTTCTTCGCCGCCGACGGCGTGTTCCAGACGTTCCTCCACGTGCTGGCCGACCTCGGCGCCTTCCCCGCCGTCATCGAGGCCGAGCTGCGCCGGGAGCTGCCGTTCCTGTCCACGACCGCCGTGCTCGTCGAGGCCGTGCGGGCCGGCATGGGGCGGGAGGCGGCGCACGAGGCCATCCGCCGCCACGCCGTGGCCGCCGCCCTCGCCCGCCGCTCGGGCGACGAGGCCGGCGCCGACCTGTTCGCCCGCCTCGCCGCCGACCCCGACCTGCCCGTCGACGCCGGCGCCCTGGAGAAGCTGGTGGCCGACCCGCTGGCCTTCGTCGGCGAGGCGCCCCGCCAGGTGCGGGCCTTCACCGACGCCGTCGCCGCCGTCGTCGCCCGCCATCCCGATGCCGCCGACTACACCCCGGAGCCCATCCTGTGACCCTGAACCTCCCGCGCGTGCACACCGGCAAGGTCCGCGACGTCTACGACGCCGGCGACGGCCGCCTGCTGATGGTCACCTCGGACCGCATCTCGGCCTTCGACGTCGTCATGGCCGAGCCCATCCCCGACAAGGGGCGGGTCCTCACCGCCATGTCGGCGTTCTGGTTCGAGCACCTGGCCGACGTGGCCCCGTCGCACCTCCTGTCGACCGACCTCGACGACCTGCCCGATGAGGCCAGGCGCCCCGAGCTCGCCGGCCGGGCGATGCTGTGCCGCCGGGCCGAGATGCTGCCGATCGAGTGCATCGTGCGCGGGTACCTGTCCGGCTCGGCCTGGAAGGAGTACCGCACCAGCGGGACCATGCACGGCACGGCGCTGCCGACCGGCCTGCGGGAGGCCGAGCGCCTGCCCGAGCCGGTGTTCACGCCGTCCACCAAGGCCGACGTCGGCCACGACGAGAACATCTCCTTCGAGGCGGCCGTCGACCTCGTGGGCGAGGAGCTCGCCACCCGGGCCCGCGACGTGAGCCTCGAGCTGTACCGGCGGGGCGCCGAGTGGGCGGCCGAGCGGGGCATCATCGTCGCCGACACGAAGTTCGAGCTCGGCCTGGTGGACGGCGAGCTGGTGGTGGCCGACGAGGTCCTCACCCCCGACTCGTCCCGGTTCTGGCCGGCCGACCGGTGGTCGCCGGGCGCCACCCCGCCGTCGTTCGACAAGCAGCCGCTCCGCGACCACCTCGACGGGCTCGACTGGGACAAGGCCCCGCCCCCGCCGCCGCTGCCGCCCGAGGTGGTCGACGCCACGAGGGCCCGCTACGTCGCCGCCTACGAGCTCGTCACCGGCCGGTCCTTCGCCGACTGGCCCGGCGCCGGGACCGGATGAGCGACGACCCGTTCGGCCAGGCCGGCTTCCAGTGCCGGCTGGAGTGGGGCCTCGACGGCCTCCGCCGGCTGGCCGCCGTGGCCGACGTGGTCGTCGTCGTCGACGTCCTGCGCTTCACGACCTGCGTGGACGTGGTCGTGAGCCGGGGCGGCTCGGTGGTGCCCCATCGCTGGACGGGCCCGTCCGACTCCCCGGCGACGGCCGACCTGTCGCCGGTCGCTCTGTCCCGGGTGCGGCGGGGCGACGTCGTCGAGCTGCCGTCGCCGAACGGCGCCACCCTGTCGATCGAGGGCACGGCGTGGGGGGCGGCCGTGCTGGCCGGCTGCCTGCGCAACGCCTCGGCCGTCGGGCGGGCGGCGGCCCGGCTGGCCGGCGACGGGGTGGTCGCCGTCGTGCCCGCCGGCGAGCGGTGGGGCGAGCCGCCCGGCCGCCTGCGCGTCGCCGTCGAGGACCTGCTGGGCGCGGGCGCCGTCCTCGTCGCGGCCGCCAGGGAGAGCTGCTCGCCCGAGGCCAGGGCGGCCATGGAGACGTTCGGGTCGGCGGCCGGCGACCTCGACGGCTGGCTCGGCGCCTGCGGCTCGGGGCGCGAGCTCGTGGCCAGGGGGCTCGGGGCCGACGTGGAGATGGCGGCCCGGCTCGACGTGAGCGAGGCCGTCCCGGTCCTCCGGGACACCGCCTTCGTCCCCCTACAGTGACGGCGTGACCTACGCCGTGCTCGTCGAGGTGTGGCTGCGGCCGGGGATCGCCGACCCGCAGGGCGCCACCATCGAACGGGCCCTGCCGGCCCTCGGCTTCGAGAACGTGGGGTCGGTGCGCACCGGCAAGTGCGTGCGGCTCGAGGTCGAGGCGCCGGACGAGGCGACGGCGGTGGCCACCGTCGAGGACCTGTGCGCCCGCTTCCTCGCCAACCCGGTCATGGAGGACACGGTCGTGCGCGTGCTCCACGAGGTGCCCCGGTGAGCGCCACCGTCGGCATCGTGCTGTTCCCGGGCACCAACTGCGAGCAGGACGTGGCCGAGGCCGTCGAGCGGCTGGGCGGCACGGCGAGGATGGTGTGGCACGGTGACCGCTCGGTGGCCGGGGTCGACGCCCTCGTGCTGCCCGGCGGGTTCGCGCACGGGGACTACCTGCGGCCCGGGGCGATCGCCCGCCTGTCGCCGGTGATGGCCGCCGTGGAGGCGTTCGCGGCCGAGGGCGGCCCGGTCGTCGGCATCTGCAACGGCTTCCAGGTCCTCACCGAAGCGGGCCTGCTGCCCGGTGCGTTGCAGAAGAATCGCGGCCTGAAATTCCTCTGCACCACCGTGCGGGTCCGGGTGGAGACGCAGCGTTCCGTGCTCACGTCGGCCGTCGAGGAGGGCACCGTCCTGCGCCTCCCGATCAACCACTTCGAGGGCAACTACACCTGTGACGACGAGACCGTGCGGCGCCTGCGCGACGAGGGACGGGTCGTGCTCCGCTACGTCGACAATCCCAACGGATCCGTCGACGACATCGCGGCAATCTGCTCCGAAGGCGGCAACGTGGTCGGTCTGATGCCTCACCCGGAACGGGCGTCGATGCCGCTGCTCGGCTCGGAGGACGGCGTGCCGCTCCTGTCGAGCCTGCTGGCCGCGGCCGTGCCCGCCTAGGGGCGCCCGCGGCGTCCTCCCGGGCCGGCCGTCAGATGCCGGCCCCCCTGGTGATCCCGGCCCGCTTGAGCACGGAGGCCGGCACGCCGAAGTCCCGCCAGGTCGCGTACGTGATCCCCTTGCGCTCGCCGTAGGCCCTGGCCGCCTTCACGAACCCCTCCTCGAGCTCGGACAGGTCGACGGTGGCGGCCGTCGCATTGAGCTCCTCGAGGAGGTCGGCCCGCTCCTGCATGAGCTGGAGCCGGCGCAGCGAGGTCGCCTCTTGCAGCTCCGCGTCGATCCTGTCGAGCCGGGTCTTGATGGTGTCGGTCGTGCGCTTGCGTCCCCGCTTCGGCTTGTGGGCCTCGAGCGCTTCGAGATAGCGGCGCACGGCCGCGCTCTGGGTCCGTCCCGCGGCGAGCGCGGCGAGGTGGTCCTCGGACAGCTCGCGCTTCTTGCGCTTGGTGGTCGTGGCCATGTCGCCATGTGACCACAGCCTTATTTCGGGGTCAACTCCTACCGCATATCGAAATAGACGAGGCTGGTACGGTGCCGTCATGGACGCCGAGCCGCTCCACCGCGCCCTCGGGCTGACCGACGACGAGGCCGACGCCGTCACCCGCCTCCTCGGCCGGGCCCCGAACCCGCTCGAGCTCGCCATGTACGCCGTGATGTGGAGCGAGCACTGCTCCTACAAGTCGTCGAGGGCCCACCTCGGGCGCCTGCCGAGCGAGGGCGCCCACGTGCTCGTCGGCCCGGGCGAGAACGCCGGGGTGGTCGACGTGGGCGACGGCATCGCCGCCGCCCTGCGCATCGAGAGCCACAACCACCCGTCGGCCATCGAGCCCTACCAGGGCGCGGCCACCGGGGTCGGCGGCATCCTGCGCGACGTCTTCACGATGGGCGCCCGCCCGATCGCCCTGCTCGACCCGCTGCGCTTCGGCCCGCTCGACGACGCCCGCAGCCGGTGGGTCGCCGAGGGCGTCGTGAGCGGCGTGTCCGGCTACGGCAACGCCGTCGGCGTGCCGACCGTGGGCGGCGAGGTCGTGTTCGACCCGACCTATCGCGGCAACCCGCTCGTCAACGTGCTGTGCCTCGGCCTGCTGCCGGTCGACCGCCTCGTGCTCGGCCGGGCCGTCGGCGAGGGCAACCTGGCCGTGCTGCTCGGCTCGTCCACCGGGCGGGACGGCATCGGCGGGGTCAGCGTGCTGGCGTCGGCCAGCTTCGAGGAGGGCGCCGAGGACCGGCGGCCGAGCGTGCAGGTGGGCGACCCGTTCGAGGAGAAGCGCCTGATCGAGGCGTGCCTCACCCTGCTCGACGCCGGCCTCGTCGTCGGCATCCAGGACCTCGGCGGCGCCGGGCTCACGTGCGCCACGAGCGAGACGGCGTCGAGGGGCGGCACCGGGATGGACGTCTTCGCCGGGGCGGTGCCGTGCCGGGAGCCGGGGATGACGCCGGTCGAGGTGATGACGAGCGAGTCCCAGGAGCGGATGCTCGCCATCGTGGCGCCGGCCGACCTCGACGAGGTGCTGGCCATCTGCCGGCGCTGGGAGGTGCGGGCCACGGTCGTCGGGCGGGTGACGGGGTCGGGCCGGCTGCGGGTACTCGACGCCGACGGCGGCGAGGTGCTGGCCGACGTGCCGGCGTCGACCCTCCACGAGGACGCCCCCCGCTACGACCGGCCCCGGCGCCGGCCCGCCGACCTCGACGGGCGGCTGGCCGACGACCCGGCCCGGCTGCCGGCCGGCGACCCGGGGGCCGACCTGCTGGCCATGCTGTGCGACACGTCGTGGGTGTGGTCCCAGTACGACCACCAGCTGTTCCTGAACACCGTCGAGGGGCCGGGCGGCGACGCCGCCGTCCTGCGCCTGAAGCACCCGGCCACCGGCCAGGACACCGGCCGGGCCCTCGCCGTGACCACCGACGGGAACCACCGCTGGTGCTCGCTCGACCCGAGGGCGGGCACCGCCGCCGTCGTGGCCGAGGCGACCCTGAACCTGGCCTGCGTGGGCGCCCGCCCGGTCGCGCTCGTCGACTGCCTGAACTTCGGCGACCCCGGCCACCCGGAGGTGATGTGGCAGCTGTCCGAGGCCATCGACGGGATGGCCGACTCCTGCCTCGCCCTCGGCCTGCCCGTCGTCGGCGGCAACGTCAGCCTCTACAACGCCACCGACGGCGCCGACATCGACCCCACGCCGGTGGTCGGCGTGCTCGGCGTGGTCGACCGGCTGGCGGGGCGCCCGCCCGGCGTCGGCCTGGTCGACGGGGGGCGCCTGCTCCTGCTCGGCGAGCCGCCCGCCGCCCTCGGCGGGTCACGGTGGGCCTGGGACGTCCGCGGCCACCGGGGCGGGCGCCCCCCGGCCGTCGACCTCGCCGCCCACGACCGCCTGCTCGCCCTCGTCCGCCGGCTGGTGGCCGACGGCCTCGCCGCCGGCGTGCACGACTGCTCGGACGGCGGCCTCGGGCTGGCGCTCGCCGAGATGGCGGTCCGGTCCGGGGTCGGGTTCCGGGTCGCCGGCGTGGACGGGCACCACGCCCTGTTCGCCGAGTCGCCGTCGGCCGCCGTCGTGTGCGCCGAGCCGGCGGCCGCCCAGGCCGTGTTCCGGGCCGCGGCCGAGGCCGGCGTGCCGAGCGCGTTCCTCGGCGGTTCGGGCGGCGACCGGCTGGTGGTCGACGGCGTGCTCGACGTGGCGCTGGCCGACGCCGTCGCCGCCTGGCGCCGCCGCCTCCCCGACGCGCTGGGCGCCGCTCAGGGCCGCCGGTAGTCGGTGGCGTAGGCCGGCGCGCCCTCGGCCGGCTCGGGCGTGCCGGCGGCCACGCGGAACGGCACCACGCCGGCCCACACCGGGAGCGCCAGGTCCTCCTCGTCGTCCTTCGGGCCGCCCACCCGCTGCTTCACCGAGACCTCCTCGAGGGGCACGGTGACGACGATCGTCTGGCGGAGCTCGACGTCGTTCGGGCCCCTCGCCTCGGCCGTGCGGCCGGGCGCCATGTGCTCGACCAGCACGTCGAGGGCCCGCCGCTTCTCCGCCGGGTCGGTCACCTCGGTGGCCTGCCCGAGGACGACGACCGAGCGGTAGTTCATCGACGAGTGGAACGCCGACTTGGCGAGCACGAGCCCGTCGGTGAGGGTCACGGTCACGCACGCCGGGGTCCCCGCCCGCAGCGCCCGCATGAGGCGGCTGGCGACGGACCCGTGGACGACGAGGTGGTCGCCCATGCGGGCGTACCCGGTGGGCACGACGAAGGGCTGGCCGTCCTGGACGATGCCGACGTGGCAGACGAGGCCCTCGTCGAGGATCCGGTAGGCCACCTCGCGGTCGTAGGAGCCGCGGTCGGGGAGGCGCCGCAGGCGGGTGCGGTCCGTCACCGGGAACGCCGGAGATTCGTTATGGTACGAACCAGTGACCATCGCGACACAATATCGCCTGCGGGGCCGCACGGCCGCCGACATCGCGTCGTCGGCCGAGCGGGCCATCGCCGAGGGCCGGCTGCCGGCCGGCGCCGTGCTGCCGCCGGTGCGCTCGCTGGCCGCCGACCTCGGCGTCAGCCCTGGCACCGTCGCCGCCGCCTACCGGGCGCTCGCCGCCAGGGGGCTCGTGCGGGGCGAGGGCCGGCGGGGCACGAGGGTCCGCCCGGCGCCGCCCCTCGCCACCCCCGGCGGGCTGGCCCTGCCGCCCGGCGTCGTCGACCTGGCCGACGGCAACCCCGACCCGGCGCTCCTCCCTCCCCTCGCTCCCGCGCTGGCCAGGGCCGGCCGCCGCCAGCGGCTGTACGGCGAGCCGGCGGCCGGCGCCGAGCTGGTCGAGCGGGTGGTGGCGGGGCTGGCCGCCGACGGCGTGCCCGCCGACCGGGTGGCCGTCGTGGGCGGCGCCCTCGACGGGCTCGAGCGGGTGCTCCAGGCCGCCACCCGGCCGGGCGACGCGGTGGCCGTCGAGGACCCCGGCTACCCCGGCGTGCACGACCTCGTCGCCGCCCTCGGGCTGGCCGCCGTGCCCGTCGCCGTGGACGACGCCGGCCCGCTCCCCGACGACCTCGACCGGGCGCTCGCCGGCGGGGCGGCCGTCGCCGTCGTCACCCCGAGGGCCGGCAACCCGACCGGGGCGGCCGTCGACGCCGAGCGCCGGCGGGACCTCCGCCGGGTGCTGCGCCGCCACCCCGACGCGCTGGTCGTCGAGGACGACCACGCCGGGCCGGTGGCGGGCGCCGACCTCCTCCCGCTGGCCGACGGCCGCCGGCCGCGATGGGCGGTGCTGCGGTCGGTGTCGAAGTCGCTCGGGCCCGACCTCCGCCTGGCCGTCGTCGCCGGCGACGCCACGACGGTGGCGCGGGTCGAGGGCCGTCAGCGGCTGGGCGCCGGCTGGGTGAGCCACGTGCTCCAGGACACGGTCGCCGCCCTGCTCGCCGACCCGGCCACCGAGGCCCGGCTGGAGCGGGCGGCGAGCACCTACGCCGGCCGGCGGGCCGCGCTCGTCGCCGCCCTCGCCCGCCACGGCATCGCCGCCACCGGCCGGTCGGGCCTCAACGTCTGGGTGCCGGTCCCCGCCGAGGAGCCCGTCGTCGCCGGCCTGCTGGCCCGCGGGTGGGCGGTCGCCGCCGGCGCCCGCTTCCGCCTGCGCAGCGGCCCGGCCGTGCGGGTCACGGTCGCCCGCCTCCGCCGGGCCGACGCCCTCCGCCTGGCCGCCGACCTGGCGGCGACCGTCGCCCCTGCCGCCGTCACCCGGCTGGCGTGAGCCGCCCCCCTACCATGGGAGCGTGATCGTGGACGACGCCCCCAAGGAGGCCTGCGGCGTCTTCGGGGTCTACGCCCCCGGCCAGCCGGTCGCCCACCTCGTCTACCTCGGGCTGCACGCCCTCCAGCACCGGGGCCAGGAGTCGGCCGGCATGGCGGTGAGCGACGGCGAGACGATCACCGTCGTGAAGGACATGGGCCTCGTCACCCACGCCTTCGACGACCGCACCCTGGCCGGCCTGCCCGGGCACCTCGCCATCGGCCACACCCGGTACTCGACCACCGGGTCGAGCACCTGGCGCAACGCCCAGCCGGTCTACCGGGGCGACGTCGGCGAGGGCGGCTTCGCCCTCGGCCACAACGGCAACCTGACCAACACGTCGCGCCTCGCGGCCGAGGCCGGGATGCTCCCCGGCATGGTGGAGAGCGACACCGACCTCGTGGCCGAGATGGTCGAGGTCGAGCTCCGCCGCCTGGGCGACAACCGCAGCGACGGGCGGGCCCTCGAGACGGCCCTCGCCCGCGTGCTGCCCCGCCTGGAGGGCGCGTTCTCGTTCGTGCTGATGGACGAGACGAGGGTGATCGGCGTCCGCGACCCCAACGGGTTCCGGCCCCTGTGCCTCGGCCGGCTGGAGCGGGGCTGGGTGCTGGCCTCGGAGACGACCGCGCTCGACATCGTCGGCGCCCACTTCGTCCGCGAGCTCGAGCCGGGCGAGATGATCGTCGTCGACGCCACCGGGCACCGCTCGTCCCGGCCCTTCCCGGACGAGCGGGTCGACCCCCGGCTGTGCCTGTTCGAGTTCGTCTACTTCGCCCGCCCCGACAGCCAGCTCTACGGCCGCAGCGTCCACTCCGCCCGGCTGCGGATGGGCGAGATGCTGGCCGACCAGGCCCCGCTGCCGCCCGACCCCTCCCCGTCGCCCCGCCCGGCGATGGTCATGGGCGTGCCCGAGTCCGGCATCGCCGCCGCCGAGGGCTTCGCCCGCCGCAGCGGGATCCCCTACGGGCAGGGGCTGGTGAAGAACCGCTACATCGGCCGGACGTTCATCGCCCCGAGCCAGGAGCTGCGGGCCGCCGGCGTCCGCCTCAAGCTGAACCCGCTGCGGGAGAACATCGCCGGCAAGCGGCTGGTCGTCGTGGACGACTCGATCGTGCGGGGCACCACCCAGAAGCAGCTGGTGCGGATGCTGCGCGAGGCCGGCGCCGCGGAGGTCCACCTGCGCATCACGTCGCCGCCCTACCGGTGGCCGTGCTTCTACGGGATGGACACCGGCGAGCGGGGCGAGCTGCTGGCCGCCAGCCTCGAGGTCGACGAGATTCGCGGCTACCTCGCCGCCGACAGCCTCTCCTACCTCGCCCTCGACGGGCTGGTGGCGGCCACCGGCGCCGTCGGTGCCGGGTTCTGCACGGCCTGCCTCACCGGCCACTACCCGGTGGCCGTGCCCGTCGACCTCCACAAGGGCGTGCTCGAGGTGGACGCCCACCCGACGCGGCTGGGCCGGGGCGCGGCGTCGGCCGCGGCGCCCGCCGCCCGCCGGTAGCCCGGCCCCGTGGGCGAGACCTACGAGGCGGCCGGGGTCAGCATCGCCGCCGGCGAGGAGGCGGTCGACCGGATCAGGGCGGCCGCCCGCTCGACGTTCCGCCCCGAGGTGCTCGGCGACCTCGGCGGGTTCGGCGCGCTCGTCGCCGTGCCGACCGAGCGCTACCGCCGGCCGGTGCTGGTCTCGTCGACCGACGGGGTCGGCACCAAGGCCCTCGTCGCCGCGGCCACCGGCCGGCTCGACACGATCGGGGTCGACCTCGTCGCCATGTGCGTCGACGACCTCGTCTGCCAGGGCGCCGAGCCACTGTTCCTGCTCGACTACGTCGCCGTCGGCCGCCTGGACCCGGCCGCGGTCGCCACCCTGGTCGGCGGGGTGGCCGAGGGGTGCCGCCAGGCCGGCTGCGCGCTGGTCGGCGGGGAGATGGCCGAGCACCCCGGCGCGCTGGAGGAGGGCGGGTTCGACCTCGCCGGGTTCGCGGTCGGCGTGGTCGAGCGGGACCGGGTGATCACCGGCGAGCGGGTGGCGGCGGGCGACGTGCTCGTCGGCCTGCCCTCGCCCGGCCTGCGCTGCAACGGCTACTCGCTGGCCCGCCGGGTGCTGCTCGACCGGGCCGGCCTCCCGCTCGACGGCCCGGCCTGGGAGGGCGCGGGGCACTCGCTCGCCGACGAGCTGCTGCGGCCGTCGGTCGTCTACGCCCGGGCCGTGCTGGCTGCCGTCGCCGCCGCCGACGTGCACGCCGTCGCCCACGTGACCGGGGGTGGCCTCCCCGGCAACCTGTCCAGGGTGCTGCCGGCCGGGGTCGACGCCGTGCTCGACCGGTCCTCGTGGGCCGAGCCGCGCGTCTTCGGCGAGATCCGCCGGCTGGGCGAGGTCGACGAGGCCGAGATGGCGCGGGTGTTCAACCTCGGGCTCGGGATGGTGCTCGCCGTGGCGCCCGACGACGCCGGCACGGTCGTCGACGCGCTCGCCGCCGCCGGCCGCCCCGGCGCCGCGGTGGTCGGCACGGTCGTCCCCGGCGCCGGCCACGTCCGGCTGACCGGCCGGCCCCCCGGTTGAGGGCCGCCCTCGCCGCCCTCGCCGTGGCCTGCGCGGTCGCGCTGGCCGGCGGGGTGGTCCTCGAGTGGGCGAGGGGCCCGGAGGAGCTGACCGCCGACCAGGCCGCCGCCTTCGCCGCCGACGCCCTCGCCCGGGTCGGCCTGCGCGAGGTCCGCCTCGACCCCGACGTGCGGCCCGGCACCTACGAGGGCGACCCGGTGTGGGACGTGCACGCCACGGTGGCCGGCGGCTCGGTCCGCCTGCTCGTCCACGAGGGCGCCGGCGAGGCCGTGCGGGTCGAGGACGTGGCCGACGACGGCGGCACCCTGCTCACCGACGACGAGTTCCGGGCCCTCGACGCCCTCACCGCCGGCGTGGTCGGCGACTTCCGGGGCGAGGCGTGGGTGGTGACGATCGCCGGCGTGGCCGGCGCCGCCGTGGCGCTCGCCGTCGCCCTCGCCCTCCGCCGGTCCGCCACGTAGGACGGCTCCCGCGGGGCGGCGCGCTACTGGGCGCTGCCCCGGCCCGGGCGGATGCGGTGGAGCGCGGCGATGGCCTCGATGCGGGCCTCGGCCACCCGGTCGGCGGCGTCGGCCGGGGTGATGCCCTCCGCCTCGGCCGTCGCGAGCACCCGGCGGATGTTCCCCTCGATGCCGCGGATGCGCTCGTAGGCCCGCTGCTGGTCGTAGCCGCGCAGCTCCTCGGCGACGTTCATCAGCCCGCCGGCGTTCACGACGTAGTCGGGGGCGTAGAGGATGCCGGCCTCGGCCAGCCGCTCGCCGTCCTCCGGGGTGGCCAGCTGGTTGTTGGCCGACCCGCACACCGCGCCGCAGCGCAGCTCGGGGATCGTCCGCTCGTTGAGCACGGCGCCCAGGGCGCAGGGGGCGTAGATGTCGCACTCGGTCGTGTGCAGCTGGTCGGGGTCGACGGCGGTGGCGCCGTAGCGGCCGACGGCGTTCTCGACGGCGTCGGGGTTCACGTCGGCGACGGTCACCTTGGCGCCCTCGTCGACGAGGTGGTGGACGAGGTCGAGGCCCACCTTGCCGACCCCGCTGACCGCCACGCGCAGCCCGTCGAGGGCCGTGGTGCCCCACCGGTGCTCGGCCACCGCCCGCATGGCCCACAGGACGCCCCACGCCGTCGCCGGCGACGGGTCGCCCGACCCGCCGAGGGACACGCTCACGCCGGTGACGTGGCGGGTCTCCAGGCTGACGAGGTCCATGTCGTCCTTGGTCGTGCCCACGTCCTCGGCGGTGATGTAGCGGCCGGACAGGCCGTCGACGAACCGGCCGTAGGCCCGCAGCAGCGCCTCGCTGCGGAGGCGCCTGGGGTCCCCGATGATGACGGCCTTGCCGCCGCCGAGGTCGAGCCCGGACACGGCGGCCTTGTAGGTCATGCCCTTGGCCAGGCGGAGGACGTCGACGAGGGCCTCGTGCTCCGAGGCGAAGGGCCAGAACCGGGTGCCGCCGAGGGCGGGGCCGAGCACGGTCGAGTGGATGGCGACGATGGCCCGCAGCCCGCTCGCGGGGTCGTGACAGAAGACGACCTGTTCGTACCCGCCGTCGGACAGGAGCTCGAAGACGTGAGCATCGTTGGTCACGCGCGCCGAGGGTATCCTTGCCCGTTTGCCAACGGTGGAACGGGGCGCGGCGGCTGAATCGGCACACGTTCGCGTTCCTTCCCGTTCGTGGCGGGGTCGGAGGACCGTACAGTTATCGGGCGAAGGCCACGCTCCACCAGCCTGACACCGTTGTCAGCTAGAGTTCCTCCCCGGAGGGACACCGGGCGCGGCAGACGAAGGGAACTCATGGCGCAGAACAACGACTCCGACGCACCCGACGCTCTCCTGACGCCCTCCGAGGTCGCGGCGATGTTCAGGGTGAACCCCAAGACGGTGACCCGCTGGGCTCGGGCGGGGAAGCTGACCGCGATCCGCACCCTCGGTGGCCACCGCCGGTTCCGGGCCTCGGAGATCCGCCGCTGCCTGGAGGAGCTGTCGACCGAGCCCGAGCAGGGCCAGCGCTGACCGCGCCGACCGGCCGGTAGCGCGTCGGCCGCTGCTCCGGGAGGGGCGACCGCCACCACCGGCGACGAACGGGACGGCGTGAGCGGTCGGCGCGCCGGCGGCTGTCGCCCGCTCCGGGACGTCCCGATCGAACCTCTCGAGCCGTCGGCCGTTCGACGCGCCGCGGTGGCGAGCCGACGGGCGTGCGGGCGCTCGACGACCGCGTCGCCGCCGTCGCGCCGCGGCGCCGAGCCGGCGGCCGCGCGGGTCCTCGACGAGCGCGTCGCCGCCGTCGCGCCGCGGTGCCGAGCTGTCGGCCGCGCGGGTCCTCGACGAGCGGGTGCGCCGCCGTCGCGCCGCGGTGCCGAGCTGTCGGCCTGCGGGCGCTCGACGACCGCGTCGCCGCCGTTGCGCCGCGGTGCCGGGCCGGCGGCCGTGCGGGTGCTCCACGCGGGGGTCGCCGCGGTCGGCCGCCGGACCGGCGCGCATTCGGTGGCGACGGGCAGGCCGGGTCGGATCGACGCGCCGGCCGTCGGAAAGGCGGTGGGCGGTCGGCCGCCGCCTCGACCGAGCGGCAGGGTTGCCCGGGCGGCGCCGCCGGCGCTGCGCGACGTCCGCCACCGCCGGGCGGCGGGACCGGTGGTCGGGACCGGCGTCGATCCGGTGACCTCGCGCTTTTCAGGCGCGCGCTCTGCCAACTGAGCTACCCGACCCAGGGCCGCACGTCGCCGTGCGGCAGCGGTCCCGACGGGATTTGAACCCGCGGCCTCCGGCTTGACAGGCCGGCGTGCACTCCAAACTGCACCACGGGACCAGGGAGGGGTCAGGGTAGCAGAGGCCTCCCCCGTCGCGTCCCCGACGACCGGCCGCCCGGGGTGCCGGCCGGCGCTCCGATCGGGATATCGGCCTCCGCTCACCTCCCCTCATTTCACAGAAGTCGGGCATATGGCCGCGCTCGCAGATCGGCGTCGTCACACGGTTCCGGCATCCGGTCGGGCGGCCTGACCAGCGGGTTCAGCGTTTATTGTCATGCCGGCGATTGTATTTCGTAACAAAAAAGTCACGCACCCCTAGGCAGGATGACGGACCCGTCGTATAGTCGACTCTCGTACGGGATTGGCGGGTCATCCAAGCGTCGGCGGGGACCTTCCCATGTTCGACTCCGCTGGCCGGTGACGCCTCGTCGTTCACCCGGACACCGACAAGTTCCCCACAACGACTGCGAGGTACGTCATGAGTTCAGAGCAGCAGATGCAGGACCTCGTCGCCGGCGTCATGGGCGAGATGACCGCCCTCGAGGCCGAGTACGCGCTGGAGCCGTCCGCCTTCGACCGGACCGACAGCAACGAGGTCGCCTGGTACATCGCGTACAAGACGAACGAGCAGTAGCCACCACTGGACGCAGCGGGTCCGGGGGCTCGCCCCCCGGACCGGCTGCGGCAGCCGACCGGACATCACGCCAGAGCAAGGAGCAGGCGGTGGGACCAGAGATCTTTCGGGGCGTCGACAGGCTGTTGTCCGCCTACGCCGGGCTGGAGCGGCGGGATGCCGTCGTCGTCGTGTACTCGCCCGACAGCCGTGACGCGGCGGCGTGGCTCGCCGCCGGCGTGAAGGCCAGGGGCGTCGAGCCGAGCCTGGTCGCCATGCGGCCCCTCGTCGACGAGGCGTTCGAGGAGCGGCTGCGGGGCGTGCTGCCCGCGAAGGACGACCTCGCCGGGCGCCTGGTGATCTTCACCCTGGAGAAGGAGTCGATGTCGCACTTCGGCCCGCTCACGAGCGTGCTCGAGGAGTACGGCGACGACTGCCAGATCGTCCGCATCATCAGTGCCTCGGAGGAGTTCTTCACCGAGGGCCTGAACCTCACGCCCGACGAGCTCTCGCAGCGCAATGCGACGTTGCTGAGTCGGCTCAATGGGCGAAAGACAATTCGCATAAAGTCCGACGGGGGAACCGATCTCCAGGTCGAGCTGGACTCGTCCCGCTACGACTGGATCAGCAACCGCGGCCTCCACCGCGGCGGCCACTTCACGATCCTCCCCGCCGGCGAGATCGCCACCTACCCGGCGGCCATCGAGGGCGTCCTCGTGGCCGACGGCGCGGTGAACTGCAACGTCATCAGCCGCCTCGACATGCGGCTGGCCGACACGCCGCTGACCGTCGAGGTCGAGGGCGGCCGGGCCGTCGACTTCTCCTGCGCCAACCCGCGGATCCACGAGCTGGTCGGCCTGTGCTTCACCCGCCCGTACGGCCGCAACGTCGGCGAGCTGGGCTTCGGGACGAACGTCGGCGTGCGCCGGTTCCTCCCCGAGAACTCGCACCTGAACGAGCGCCGCCCCGGCGTCCACGTCGGGTTCGGGCAGCACAACCAGCCGCCGTCCCGCGTGTCCTACCTCGAGGACATCCACCTCGACCTGATCGCCGACGGCGCCAGGATCGAGATCGACGGCGAGCCCGGCGTGCTCGACCTGCACGACCTGGCCGTCACGTGCGCCGCCCACCCCGACGTCCGCGACGAGGACATCACCGGCGACTGCTGCGGGTTCGGCTACCGCCAGCTCCGCGTCGCCGCGACCGGCGCCTCACGGGCGCTCGTCGGGTAGCGGTCGTGGCCGAGCACGGCGGGCCGGACGGCACCCGGCCGAGCCTCTGGAACAACCGCGGCTTCCGGACGTACTGGTCCGCGCTGGCCGTCTCCGGCGCCGGGTCGGCCGTGTCGATCGTGGTCGTCCCGATCATCGCCGCCGCCACGCTCGGCGCGTCGCCGGCCCAGATGGCGCTCCTCGGCGCGGCCGGGATGCTGCCGGGGCTGTTCCTCCAGGTGCCCGCGGCGATGTGGTCGGACTCGATCCGGTCCCGCCTCGGGATCATGGCCGCCGCGCAGGTGGTGCTCGGGGCCCTCGTGGCCCTCGTCCCGCTCCTGTGGTGGCTCGGCGCGCTCACCTTCGAGCGCCTGCTCGCCATCGTGGCGATGAAGGCGGTGATCGGCGTCTGCCTCGCGGCGACGTCGGGGCCGGTGGTCGTCGAGCTCGTCCCACGCGACCAGCTCGTCGCCGCCGGCGGCCGGCTGAGCGGCACGAGGAGCGCCACCGACATCGCCGGGCAGGCGGCCGGCGGCGCGCTGCTCGCCGTGCTCGCCGCCCCCGTCATCCTGGTGGCCGACGCCGTCTCGTTCCTCGTCGGCGCCTTCCTGACCCGCAGGATCCGGCCGCCCGCCGACGCCGCTCCTCCGCCGGCCCCCCGCACCAGGGGGCGGGCCTCGGTCGGCGAGGTCGTGGCGATCGGGCGCGAGCTGGCCACCCGGCGCGGGGTGTGGTGCCTGACGGCGATCGCGCTGGTGAACGGGATCACCGAGGCGGTCTTCGTCCTGTTCTGCCTGCACGCCCTCGACATGCGCGAGTCGGCCATCGGGCTGCTCCTCGCCGTCGGCGCCGTGGGCGGCGTGGTCGGCGGGTTCCTCGTCGGCCGGGTGGCCGAGCGGATGGGGCGGTGGACGGGCGCCGTCGGCCTCCTCGCCACCCTGTGGTCGGTCGCCGCCCTGCCCTTCGTCGGGCCGGGCTGGCTCGGCGGTGCCGCCGTCGTCAACTTCGAGCTCGCCGGCGCCTTCGGCGGGACGATCGTGATCGCCGCCGTGTTCGGCAGCCTCCAGGCCGAGGCCGCCGCCCGCGGCACCGTCGCCAGGACCATGGCGCTGGCCAACAACATCCTGCAGGTCGCGGCCCTCGCCGGCCTGGCGGTCGGCGGCGCCGTCGGCGCCATGGCCGGTGAGCGGACGGCGCTGACCGTCGCCGCCGTCGTCCTCGCCTGCGTGACGCCGCCGCTGCTCCTCGGGCTGCGGTCCCCCGGCCGGGCGACGGCCACCGGCGAGACGGCCGCCCCCGACGCCGACGCCGACGCCGGCGGCCCGGCCGACGCCGCCCGCCAGCCGGAGCCGGCCAGAAGCCCCACCGACGCCGCGCCCGGCCGCGAGCCGGACGACCCCCGCCGGCGCCTCCCCGAGACGTTCCACGACCAGATCGTCGCCGCCGACATCGACCCCCGGGTGTCGTCGTCGCTGACCGTCGCCTACTACCAGGCCCTCGCCCGGCGCCTCGTCCACGAGGCGGAGCGGCTGGGCTGGGCCGCCCCCGGCTCGGCCGACCCCGCCGACGTCCGCTGGCTCCACCCCGGCGCCGTGTGGGCCGCCAGGATCGCGGCGAGGGACCCCGCCCTGCTCGACGGGCAGGCGGTGCCGGTGCGGGCCATGCTCGACGAGGGCCGCGGCCCGGCGCCGGTGCTCGAGCACGTCGGCGCCGGCACGGCCGAGCGGTGGGTCGGCTGGGGGGTCGAGAACCTCGCGTCGTACGCCCAGCGCATCGACGTCGACGACCGGCTCCGCCTCGCCCCCCTCCCCCTCGGCGACCGCCGGCGCCACGTCGACGAGGCGCTCGCCGTCCTGGCGGACGTGTGGCCCGAGGCGGCCGTCGAGTTCCACTCCTACGTCCGCTCGATCGTCCACGTGCAGGGCGCCATGTTCGGGTCGGCCAGCTTCGACGAGGTGTTCGGCGCCGTGTTCGTGGGCGACCGCTACCTCGACACGGTGCCGGCGGCCTTCGAGATGATCCTCCACGAGGGCGGCCACCACGCCCTGTTCCTGCGGGCCCGCTTCGAGCCGTTCGTGACCAACGGCGACGAGATGGCCATGCACCCCCTCCGCGACGACCCCCGGCCGATCTCCGGCACCCTCCACGCGGCCTACGTCCTCGCCAGGATGGCGACGGGGCTGGCGCGCTGGCGCGACGGCGACCCCGACGCCCCCGCCGAGGTGGCCGAGCGGGCCGAGCAGTGCCGCGCCGACCTGTGCACCACGATCGCCGTGCTCGGCGACAAGGCGGCCTGGACCGACGCCGGGCGGGCCTGGTTCGCCCGGCTGGAGGAGCGGGCCGGCGCCCTGCCGGTCGCGGTCCCGTCGTGAACGGCGTGGACGTCGACGAGGTCTGCGGCCGGCACGGCGTGCTGCCCCACGTCGTCGTCCACGAGGCCGCCCACGCGGTCGCCGCCGCCCGGCACGGCATCCGCTTCGCCGAGGTGCGGGTCCGGCCGCCGGGCGGGTGGGTGGCCCACAGCGGCGGCCATCGGGCGGGCGGCGTCGTCATGGGGGCGGACGACCCCCTCGCCTGGGTGCGCGCCGACCCGGCTGCGGCCTTCCTCTTCGTGATGGCCGGCAGCGCGGCCGAGTTCGTGGTGCTCGGTCACCACATGCCGCGCTCGTGGCTCGGCGACCTGACCCTGTGGTGCCGCGGCTTCGGCGTGCCCGAGCCGGACGTGATGGCCGACCTCCAGCACCTGGTGCACGCCCTCCTGCCCGAGCCGTTCGCCGCCGCGATGGCCCGCACCGTCGCCTGGGTCGAGGCCGAGCGGGCCGCCATCGAGGCGGTCGTCGCCGGGCTCACCGGGACGGACCTCGCCGGCGTCGCCGCCGGGCTCCACCCCGGGACGGGCGACGGGTGGTCGCTGACGGAGGCCGACGTGCTGGCCCTCGTCGAGCGGGCGCCGGCGGCGGAGGCGACGGCGTGACCCGCCCCGCGGCGGCGCCCTCGTGCACGGCGGCCGCCGTCGGCCTCGACCCCGGGCGCACGGCGGCCTGGCTGCGGGCCTACCACGGCGCCCTGGCCGTCCGCCTCGTCCACCAGGCCACCCGGCTCGGGTGGGCCGACACGGGCGCCGGACGGGCGTACGGCGTCCGATCGCTGCACCCCCGCGCCGTCTGGGCCGCCCGCGTCGCCGTCGAGCAGCCTGACCTCGTGGCGGACGGCGGGCTGCCGGTGAGCGACCTGCTGGCCGCGTCGAGGACGCCCTCCGCCGCGCCCGAGCACGTCGGCGCCGACCGGGACGAGCCGTGGGCCCGTTGGGGCGTGGCGACGGTGGACGCCCAGGTGACCCAGCTGTGGCCCCAGCCCCCGATGCGGCTGGCCGCCGCGCCGCTCGGGTCGCGGCGGACCAACGTCGACCGGGCGCTCGCCGTCCTCTACCGCGTCTGGCCGGAGGCGGCGACGGAGCTCCGCCTCCAGGTCAGGGCCGTCGTCCACGTCGAGGGCGGCGGCTTCAGGTCGGCGACCGCCGACGAGGTGTTCGGCGCCGTCTTCGTCGGCGAGCGCTACAACGACAGCGTCCCGGCCGCCTTCGAGATGCTCGTCCACGAGAGCGCCCACCTCGCGCTCGTCCTGCGCCGGCGCTTCCAGCCCTTCGTCACCAACGGGGCCGACCTCGCCGGCCACCCGCTGCGCCCCGATCCCCGGCCGGTGTCGGGGACCGTCCACGCGGCGTACGCCCTCGCCCGGATGGCGACGGGGCTGGCCCTGTGGCGGGACGAGGGCGGCGCGCCGGCCGAGGTGGCCCGGCGAGCCGAGGAGTCGCTCGCCAACCTCGTGGGGGCGGTCGCCGTCCTGCGGGAGAAGGCGGCATGGACCGACGAGGGTCGTGCCTGGTTCGCGCGGCTCGAACAGCACACCGAGGAGGTCGCACCATGAGGGACAACCACTGGTCGCGCCACGCCGCCCAGCTGGCGGAGGCGTACGCCCGCAACCGCGGGCAGCTGTCGTTCGAGCTGATCCGCAGGGCGATCGCCCGCCACGTGCCGCCCGGGCCCCGGCGCATCGTCGACGTCGGCGGCGGCTACGGGCAGCAGGCCATCACCCTCGCCAGGGACGGCCACACCGTCACCGTGCTCGACTTCGACCCGAACATGCTCGACCTCGCGAGGCGCCGGCTCGAGGGCGAGCCGCCCGAGGTGCGGGCCCGGGTCGAGCTGGTCCTCGGCGACGGGCTCGACGCGCCCGCGGTCGTCGGGTCCGACTTCGACGTCGCCTGCTGCCACAGCGTCCTCATGTACGAGGAGGAGCCGGCCCCGTTCGTCGCCGGCGTGGTCGGGACGGTCCGGCCCGGCGGGCTGGTGTCGCTGCTGTCGCTGAACCCCGAGGCGGCCGCCATGCGCAGCGCCGTCAAGGGCCGCTGGCAGGAGGCCAGGGCGACGCTCGAGGCCGGCCGGGAGACGGGCGCCCAGTACCTGCCGACGAGCGAGCCGAGCCTCGCCGAGGTCACCGCCCTCCTCGAGAAGTTCGGGGCCCACGTGCAGGAGTGGTACGGCGTGGGGCTGTTCACCGAGCACGCCGGCATGCCGGCCGACCCTGAGGCGGCCGCCGATGCCTACGAGGTGGAGTGGCTGGCCGGGTCCCGCGACCCGTTCCGGGGGGTGGCGAGGTGCTTCCACGTCGTCGCCGCCGTCGACCCGCCGTCCTGAGCACCCCCCATCACGGCTCTTTCCAACCCCGCCAGCAGGGACGGCCTGGCCGAACTGGTCCGGCTGGTTGAGGACCTGGAAGCCGCAGCGTGAGGCTCAGGCTGCCTTGGGCGGCTTCTCGTCCGCCTCGAGCTCGTTGATGGCGTCTTGGATGGCCTGCTGCTCCGGCGTCAGCTCGGTCGTGACCCGGGGCTTCCGCCGGGCGTAGACCCGCCGCTGCCTGGGCTGCGCTCTTGGCCAGCACCCCCTCCACCAACTTGCGGAGCTCCGCCATCTTGGCGCCGAACACCGGATCGACCAGCTGCTGGATGAGGTTTGATTCTCCGCACACCGAGACCTTCCCGGCCCCGGTTCACTGCATTCGATTGAAAGCAGTGACAGTCAGGTGCCCCGGCGGTGCTTGCGCCACCCCGGGTCCTGGCCGAACCTTACGACGAAGGGTGCGACACGGCCGACTTGGGGCGAGCTATTGCAGCAGCCATCGGTCGCCTCCCCTAGCGTTGCCACGTGGATCGCCGGTGAAGTCCGGCGAGCCCTCGCCGGTCTCACCGGGACTGCCGAAGGCGAAGGCGACGACATCCCGTCGTCGTCGCGGCTCGCTTGGCCGGTTCCGGCGACTCAAGACATTTCGGATGGCTGCGATGGATGTCCGTTATCATCCACTGCAGTGGGGACGAGCACGAAGGACTTCATCGTCCGTAGCGCCGTCGGGATCATCGGGGCGGCGATGCTGGGCGTCGGCGGGCTCGGCGGCGTCGACTTGACCGACAGCGTCCTCGTCGTTTGGCTGCTCCTTGGCGCATTCATCCTACTGATGGCGCTGTTCTGGAATCGAGTGCGGTCGTTGTCGCTTGGTCACGGCGACACCAAAGTCACCGCCGAGCTCGCCAGTATTGTCGGACACGACGTCGCCAAGGAGCTCTCCAGCGCCGGCATCACCCAGGTCGCGTCGGCGTACGCATTCGTCCACTCGGCCCTCGGTGAGGACGCGGCCTACCGGCCGGCGAAGGTCAAGCTCCAGGATGCACTTATCGACCAGGTCCGCACCAGATCCTTCACGACCAAGCCGAACCCTAAGGACGTGGCCCAACTGGCGAAGGGATCACCCGCAGAGCGGGTTCTCGCCGTGGGACTGCTCCGCGGCGACCCCTCGCTGGTCACCATCGACGCGCTGCGCTCCGCGATCACCGACTCTAAGTCGGGCAACGAGCAGTACCACGGACTCCTTGCCGCCAAGGAGGCGTGGGGCCGGTTCGACGAATCCACTCGGCGACAAGTGATCGAGACTGTCAACACCCGGCCGTATGCAGGAGCGGACAGCGACCGGGACGCGGTCGCGGCGGAGATCCTTGCTCGGGGAGAAGCGTGAGCGGGCCGGATCCCCTCGAGGCGATGGACTCGGTCTACTTCAACTCGGGACGGACGTGGACGGAGCGGGTGCAGGACTGGGAGTCGTTGCCCCAGAATCAAGGGTTCGCCGCGAGCAACCAGGTCGTGGCCGCGAATGCGATCAACGAGCCTGACGCCGGGCTGCGAGCAGTCATCAACATCAGCGCCGCCGGGCTGCTTTCCCTGCTTCCTGACAACCGCTACCTCAACCTCTACGACCGCCCGCTCGTTGGCACCGCACGGCCGGAGCCGTCACGCAACCGGGTGCGAGTCGACGTCAAGATCGGGATCCGACCGAAACAGACCTACTTCGCAGCGGTCGCGCTCGGCGGCGCTGGAGTCCGCTACTACGGCGAGTACTGCATGGTGCTCAAGCGCGGCGTCGCCCAAGACGCCACCCAGCTGCTCGACCGCGACTCGTACGACCTGCTCCTTCCACCCCTCGCCGACATCGAGCCGGATGACCCAAGGTCAGCGCTCGTCGTCGAGCGGATCCGCGGGCGGTGGGGGTCCGACCTCCGGGACATGGTTCTGATGCGGGTGCTCCCCGAGCTGGAGCACCAGCCGAGGCTGGTCACCAGCGGCACGGTCGCGGCCATGGTGCTCCGCGACCAGGAGTTCATCGAGGTCCACCTCGACCTGCCCGACTCATTCACGCTCGCGGACGTCGAGGAGGTCCGTGAGTCGCCCGACGAGGTCGCAGTCGAGGCCCGGCTGCGCAGCCGGCTCAGCACCGGCCGGACACTCCCGGCCGTCGAGTGGCTCTGGCTGCTGCGCCGCGAGCTCGTCGCCAGCGGGCTCGACGACATCGACATGCGGACCCGCGTGGTCACCGCTCACGGACAGGGCTACCAGTGGAAGTAGCCGACCGGACTTGGTACGTCGACACGTGGTCGGTCCTCGACGGTCGCCTGTTCGCGTCGGTTCGGCCACCTGAGTCGATCGAGGCCTCCTCGACGGTGTTCCTCGCCGTGCCCGACCTCGAACCCGTCCCGGTGGGTCGGATCTCCACGGCGCTGCACGCGTGTCGCGCGGGTTTCCAGGAGGGACTCCGAGGCGAGGACGGCGCCGAGATCCCGTTCCGCAGTCTCGACGAGGTCCGGGCGCTCGTCCGCCGTGGGTACCTCGGCGGCGGACTCGGACCGGGAGCGCCGGGCGTGCCAGCGGAACCGATTCCTGCTCCCGACGCCGGGGCGGGCGGTGCTTACCTCGGAGAGCGTCTGCAGCAGCTAGAGGCGACACGGCTGTGGGTCGATCGCGAGGTCGACCTGCGGGTTGCCCTCCGCGAGGTCGATTGCGAGCACCTCGGCAGGTTGGTGGAACCGCTCGCTGCCGCGTCGATCGCCGCCTGGAGCGCTGGGCTCTTGGAGGCTGGCTTAAGCCACGAGCAGCGCGGACTCGTCGCATGGATCTCGACCCTCGTAGGAGCCGGTGCGTTCGGTGACCTCGCCCATCATGCCGAAGCGCGCGTCTTCGATGTGCTCCACCATGTGCATGTGCTCCACCATGTGCGCGCGGAGGACGCGTTCTGGGATATGCGGAGCACCTGGCTTCAAATGCGGGCTCCGTCGCATGCGGCGCAAATCATGCTCGCCCCGACTCCGCGAGCCCCGCTCTGGGACCAGCGACTCACGCGCGTGCAGGAGCACCTGCTCCTCGCCGCCGCCCGTCCAACATCGCTCAGGGAGTTCCCGACCTATGGCAACCTGGCAGCGACGCTGCTGGCGGTCATGGTCGTCGGAGCGAACGGCGAGCACCTGGTGTCCGGGTCACCGACTGCGGTCGAAGCCGCCCGCGACCGACTGATCGCCGAAGTCGACGAGACGAAGTTGCCGGATGCGGCCGAGCGGGCGCTTAGCGTCTTCGTCGAGGATCGGCTGAACGGTCACGTCCCTCCCGAGCCCGACTTCGACGAGGAGGCCTGGTTTGCCACCGATAGGACGGAGAGGCTCGAGCAGCTGAGGGACGACGCGGTGCGGCTTCGGTTCGAGTAGCCGGCCGGGCGCGGCGCCCCTCATACCAGCGGTCAACCAAATGGGGGTCAACGACTCGCAGCACCCCCAACGGGATTCGAACCCGTGTTGCCGCCTTGAAAGGGCGGTGTCCTGGGCCACTGGACGATGGGGGCGAGCGGCCGGAGGCTAGCGCCGGCCCGCGATGAACATCCGGTGACGGCGGGCCGGCGGACGGCGACCGGCGGCGGCCGTCGCCGTACCGTCGCCGGTGATGCCGTTCCGGAGCCGGCTGCACGACGAGCGACTGGCGGCCGTGCTCGGGGTCGCCCTCGGCGTGGCCTTCGCCGTCTGCTTCCTCACCGGCCTCCTCTCCCACCTGGTCCAGGACCCGCCGTCGTGGTTCCGGTGGCCGCCCCGGCCGGCCGGGCTCTACCGGGTCACCCAGGGCCTGCACGTCGCCACCGGGCTGGCCTCGGTGCCGCTGCTCCTGGCCAAGCTGTGGGTCGCCTACCCCCGCTTCTGGGGCTGGCCGCCGGTCCGCTCGGTGGCCCACGCCGTCGAGCGGGTGAGCCTCGTGCCGCTGGTCGGCGGCTCCCTGTTCCTCCTCCTCTCCGGCGTCGGGAACGTGTTCCGCTGGCGGCCGTGGGCGTTCTCGTTCACGGCCGGCCACTTCTGGGTCGCCTGGCTGGTCGTCGGCGGGCTCGTCGTGCACGTCGGGGCGACGTGGGCGACGACGGCCAGGGTCGTCGGCCGGGGCGGCGCGGCCGCCAGCCGCCCGCTGCTCGACGGCCCGCCGGCCGACGCCGCCCTCGACCGCAGGGGCTTCCTCGCCGCCGTCGCCACCGCGGCCGGCGCCGTCACCGTCTTCACGGTCGGCCAGACGGTGCGGCCGCTCGAGCGGCTGGCGCTCGTGGCGCCCCGGCGCCCGTCGGCCGGGCCCCAGGGCGTGCCCGTGAACACGACCGCGTCGGGCGCGGGCGTGGTCGACGCCGCGACCGCCCCTGCCTGGCGGCTGTCGGTGACCGGCGCCGTCGAGCGGGAGCTGTCCCTGTCCATCGACGACCTGCGGGCCATGCCCCAGCGGGAGGCCACCCTGCCCATCGCCTGCGTGGAGGGCTGGAGCAGTACGGCCACCTGGCGGGGCGTCCCCGTCCGCGACGTGCTGGCCATGGCCGGCGCGGCCGACGGCGCCGGGGCGACGGTGGCCTCGCTCCAGGACGGCGGCATCTACCGGACCTCCGACCTGAGCCCGGCCCAGGCCGCCGACCCGGACACGCTCCTCGCCCTCGACCTCGGCGGCGAGCCCCTCCACCTCGATCACGGCTTCCCGCTCCGCCTGATCGGCCCCAACCGCCCCGGCGTGCAGCAGACGAAGTGGCTCTCGGCGGTCGTCGTCCGGTGAGCGCCCCGGACCGCACCCGCCCCCGGGGGTTCTGGCCGTCGGTGGCGGTCGGCTGGGCGCTCATGGGCGTCGGCGTCGCCGGCCTGCTCGGCGGCATCGACCACTTCGCCGGCCCCGTCTCCTGGCTGCGGGCCGGCGCCTGGGTGGTCGGCGTCGCCCTGGCCCACGACCTGGTCGTCGCCCCGCTGGTGTGCCTGGCCGGCGTGGCCGTCGCCCGTGTCGTGCCCAGGGCCTGGCGGGGGCCGGTGGCGGGCGGCCTGGTCGCCGCGGCCGCCGTCACGGCCGTGGCCTTCCCCGGCGTGCGCGGGTGGGGGCGCCTCCCGAACAACCCGTCCGTCCACCCGCTCGACTACGGGACCGGCCTCGCCACCGCGCTCGCCGTCGTCGCCGCCGGCGTCGTGGCCGCCGGCCTGCTCGCCCGCCGCCGCTGACGCCCGGGCCGGCTGCCGCGGCCACGGCTACCGTTCCCGGCGTGGCTGCGAGGACGGGCCGGCTGGTCGCGGCAGCGGTCGCCGGCTACCTCCTCGGCACCGTGCCGTCGGCCGACGTGGCCGCCCGCCTGGCCGGGAAGGGGGCCACCGACCTCCGCCTGGCCGGCAGCGGCAACCCCGGCGGGGTCAACGCCATGCGGGTGCTCGGCCCGGCCTGGGGCTACGGCGTGATGGCGGCCGACGTGGCCAAGGGCGCGCTCGCCTGCCGGGCCGGCCGCCGCGTCGGCGGCGACGCCGCCGCCCACCTGGCCGGCACGGCCGCCGTGGTCGGCCACTGCTACCCGGTGTGGAGCGGGTTCCGGGGCGGCAAGGGCGTCGCCACCAGCGCCGGTCAGTGCCTGGCGACGTTCCCCGCCTACACCCCCGTCGACCTCGGCGTCGCCGCGCTGGCGGCCGCCTCGCCCCGGTGGCGGGACCGGGCCTTCGCGGCGACGGCCGTGGCGTCGGCCTGCTGGGTCGCCGCCGGGGTGCTGTGGTGGCGGAGGGGCTGGCCCAACGCGTGGGGCCCGCGGCCGACGGCCGCCCTCCCGGCCGCCGCGGCGGCCAGCAGCGGGGTCGTCCTCTGGCGGTTCGTCACGGCGGCCCGGCCCCGGTGATCGGCCTCTGCACCGACAGCAACGCCCAGCTCCCGCCCGAGCTGGTCGAGCGCTACGGCGTCGAGGTCGTCCCGCTCACCGTGACCGTCGACGGCGTCGACCACCTCGAGGGCGTCGACCTCGACGCCGACGCCTTCTACGCCCGCTTCGCCGCCGGCCGCCCGCAGGTGGCCACGTCGCAGCCGAGCCCCGGCCGCTTCGCCGAGGCCTACCGGCGCCTGGCCGACCGGGGCGCCGACGAGGTCCTGTCGGTCCACGTCGGCTCGGCCGTGTCCGGCACGCTCAACGCCGCCCGGATCGGGGCCAGGGGCGCGCCCGTGCCCGTGCGCCTGGTCGACACGGGGACGGCCAGCTTCGGCGTCGGCTGCTGCGTGTGGGAGGCGGCCGAGGCGCTGCGGGCGGGGGCGACGGCCGACGAGGCGGCCAGGGTGGCCGAGGAGCTGGCGGCCACGATCGGCAACGTGTTCGTGGTCGGCGCGCTCGACCTGGCCAGGGCCGGGGGCCGGCTGGCGGCGGGCGTCGGCGAGGAGGCCGGGGTCCCGGTGCTGTCCCTCGTCGGCGGCGAGATCCGGGCCGTCGGCCGGGCCGCCGACGCCGACGAGGCCGCCGCCGTCATGGCCGGCCACGTCCTCGCCGGCGGCCGGGACCTCCGGGTGGCCGTGGGCGTGGCCGACGCCGCGGCCGGGCCGGTGGCCGACGCGCTGGCCGAGCGCCTGCTGGACCGGCCCGAGGTGCGCGAGCTCGTCCGCTACCGGGTCGGGCCGAGCGTCGGCGCCCACACCGGCCCGGGCACGGCGGGCGCCTTCTTCCACCCGGCCGTCGCCCGCAGGGGCTAGCGGTCCCTGCCCGTGCGGGGGAGGCCGGCGGCGAGGGCGTCGACCACGTCGGAGAGCACCCAGCCGAGCCAGGCGTAGGCGGCGAGCAGCGGGGCGTCCGGGTCGGCCGGGTCGACGTCCTCCATGTCCTCGTCGACGTCGAGCTTGGTGCCGAGCACGAGACGGACGTCGTTGACGGCGGCCATCCACGCCGTCAGCTGCTCCTCGGTCAGCCGCTTCTCCTCGATGGTCGACTCGAGCAGGTCGACGGCCCGCAGCCGCCGGGCCAGCAGGTCGTCGCCCACGAGCGCCCGCCACTCGGCGTCCCTCGCCGGGTCGTCGGCGTAGGCGGGCGGGAACAGCCGGCGCAGCACCGGGTCCTCGCCCGCCGTCAGCAGCTCGCGCAGCTGGCCGGCGAGGTTGGCGAGCAGCGCCCGCTCGTCGGCGGTCAGCCGCACCCGGAAGGTGCCGTCACCGGCGCGGGAGACCCTGGCCCTGAACACGTCAGGTGTCGTGCTGCATGGTCGCCCACAGGCCGTGCTCGTGGAGCCGGAACACGTCGAGCTCTGCCTTCTCCCGCGGCCCGCTCGACACGACGGCCCTGCCCTTGTGGTGGACGTCGAGCATCAGCGCCGTGGCCTTCTCCAGGCTGTAGCCGAACAGCTTCTGGAACACGTAGGTGACGTAGGACATCAGGTTGATCGGGTCGTTCCAGACGATCACCACCCACGGCCGGTCCTCGCTCGTCGCCTCCCCGGCGACGGGCTCCTCGACCTCGACGGGCGACAGCGTCGTCATGCCGGCTCCAGCACCGGCGGGCGGGCCGGCGCCACGACCGGCCGCCGCTCGAACAGCACGAGGTTGAGGTGGACGGTCGCCGCCCACACGGCGGCCGCGCCGGCCAGGTGGATGCCGACGAGCACGACCGGCACCCCGCTGAAGTACTGGGCGTAGCCGACGGCCGCCTGCCCGACGAGGACGGCCAGCAGGACCTGCGCCGCCCGCAGCACGCCGGCCGGGGCGCCGTCGCGGCGCAGCACCCAGGCGAGCGCGAGCGCCATGGCGAGGAACAGCATGACCGCGACCCCGTGCACCCGGGCGACGTCGGGCAGCAGGAACGGGAGCCGCTCGACATCCTCGTCGCCGCCGTGCGGCCCCGACCCGGTGACCACCGTGCCGGTCGCGACCACGATCGCAGCCATGCCCGCCAGCCACCTCGCCATGCCGACGACCTGGCCGCCGACGACGGCGCGTGGCGGCCCGTCCGGCTGGCCGGCCCGGTGGTGGAGGACGACCGCGTTCCAGAGGAGCACGAGCGACAGCAGGAAGTGGGCCATCACGAACGGGGGCGACAGCCCGACGAGCACGGTCACCCCGCCGAGCACGACCTGGCCGGCGACGCCGGCGACGAGCCCGAGGGAGAGGGCGGTCAGGTCGCGGCGGCGGGGGGTGCGGACGAGGGAGCCGAGCACGGCGAGCACCACGGCCACCGAGACCAGCCCGGTGACGGTGCGGTTCACGAACTCGACCATCGGGTGGAACTCGAGCGGGGCGACCAGCCGTCCCTCCTCGCAGTTCGGCCAGTCCGAGCACCCGAGCCCCGAGCCGGTGAGCCGAACCGCACCGCCCGACACGATGATGAACGCGAGGGCCAGGGCGGCGGCCAGGGTCACCCTGCGGTAGGTGGCCGGGGAGAGGCGCGGGACCCGCACGCCCCGATGCTACGGGCGGGGCCGGGTGGTCCTACAGCACGAACAGCCAGGCGCCGTCGGTGACGACGAGCACCCGCCCGTCGACGGTGAAGACCGGGTCCTGCTGCGGGACGTCCTCGCCTCCGGTCATCGCCTGGGCCTCGCCCCGCGCCCGCACCTCGGCCTCGTACCGGCGCACGTCCGGCAGGGCGGCCTCGGCCGCGTCCTCCGTCGGGTAGACGAGCACGGTCACGTACTGGTTGGCGCCCGCGACCCTGGTGCTGCCGTGGAGGAGCACGAGGGGGACGGCGCGGTCGGGCACCGGCTCGGGCACGTCCCCGCCGGGGAGGGCCTCCTGCTCGCGCATCTCGTGGAGCGCCGTGGCGTCGAAGATCGTGGCCTCGACCAGGGCGTGGCGATCGGCCTGCTCGGCGGCGGCCCGGTAGGCGGGGTCGTCGGCCAGCGACGGGCCCCGGCCGGCGACGGCGTCGAGCGTGGCCACGAGCTCGGGGTCGCCCGCCGTCCACACGGCCAGGTCGTCGACCAGGGCCAGCCTGGCACTGTTCCCCGGCCCGCGGATCGGGCTGAAGATGGCGTTGAGGTCGTAGTCCTCGCCCCACGACCAGAACGGCACGCCCTCGTGCTCCCTGGCCTGGACCATCGAGGACCAGTACGGGTCGGTCTGCACGGCCGTGCGCACGGCGGCGGGGTCGAACCGCCCCCGCAGGACCGTGAAGCGGTGCGGCGGCGTCCCGGCCACCACGCCCTGGTCGACCTCGCGGAGGTCGAGGCCGATCTCCGCCCGCACCTCGGATGGCGGGTGGCCGAGCAGGTCGCCGAAGCCCGTCGACGAGCCGGTCGCCGCCTCGAAGTCGGCCATGACCTCGCGGTCGCTCGCGTCGGGACCGGTGGGCGGCCGGCCGGCGAGCAGGCGGCCCCGCTCCGGGTCGGTGACGGAGATGTGACCGGACCGGGTGTTCGGGGTGTCGGGGACCCGCTCGAGCAGGGCGACCCAGCTCGTCGCCCCGCCCGGGCCGACCAGGTTCAGCTCCTCGCCCCGGTCCCGGCGGAGGACGAGCACGGCGGCCACGAGGGCCACGGCGGCGGCCACGCCCACGGCGACGAGCACGAGGGGCGGGCGCCGGCGGGCGTGCCGGCCGGCCGCCTCGTCGACGGTCACGGGCTCGACGCCGGCGAGCACGGCGTCGGCGAAGCGCCGGAGCTGCTGGTCGAGGTCAGGCATCGACGGTCACCTTCAGCTCGGCCCGGAGCCTGGCCATCCCCCGGGCGACGTGGTTGGCCACGGACGACGCCGAGATGCCGAGCAGCTCGGCCACCTCGCCGTGGGTCCACCCGCAGCCGTGGGCGAGGAACACGGCCACCCGCTGGCGCTCGGACAGCGCGGCCAGGGCGGCCGGGAGGCGGGGCTCGACGTCGGGGAGGCGGCCGGGCTCGGCGGCGGGGCCCCACACCGGCCGGCGCCGGCGGGTCCGGCTCTGGCCGACGCGGTAGAGGTAGCCGGCCGGGTTGTCGAGGGCCAGCGCCCGCTCCCG
>DASWMK010000273.1 GCA_036399815.1 Acidimicrobiales bacterium | reverse complement strand
CGTGCGGCGGCTGGGCACCGTCGTCGCCGGCGGCCGGCCCTACGACGAGGTCGACCTGACCGGGCCGATCGCCGTCGTCCTCGGCAACGAGGCCCACGGGCTGGCGCCCGCCTTCGCCGCCGCCGTCGACGAGGCCGTGACGATCCCGATGGCCGGCCGCGCCGAGTCGCTGAACGTCGGCATGGCCGGCGCCGTCGTCTGCTTCGAGGCCGTGCGCCAGCGCCGGAGGGCGGGCCGGTGACCGACGAGGACCTGCCCGTGGCCGTGGTGCGGGTGGACGGCGACGGGCGGGTGGCCTCGGCCAACGCCCTCGCCGCCGGCCTGCTCGACCGCCCGGCCGCCGACCTGGTCGGCACGCCGGCGGCCGACCTGCTGGGCGACGGGTGGGACGGGCCCGGCGAGCGGGAGGCCGACGTCGGCGGCCGCCGCGTCGCCGTCGCCGCCCGCCGCTCCGGCGACGGGACGGCCGCGGTCGTCCTCCGCCCCGCCGGCTCGTCGGGCATGGACGTCGTCTCGACCGTCAGCCACGAGCTGCGCTCGCCGCTCACCTCGGTGAAGGGCTACACGTCGCTGCTGCTGCACCGCTGGGACCGCCTCCCCGACGACCAGAAGCGGCTCATGCTCGAGCAGGTCCACCACGACGCCGACCGGGTCACCCGGCTGGTCGGCGAGCTGCTCGACATCAGCCGCCTGGAGACCGGCCGCCTCGTCCTCCGCCGCCAGATGGTCGACCTCGCGGCCGTGGCCCGCACCGTGGTCGACACGGTCGCCATGGCCTACCCGGACCTCGTCGCCGAGGTCGACTTCGCCGACGTGCCCGAGATCTACGCCGACCCCGACAAGCTCGAGCAGGTGCTCACCAACCTCGTCGAGAACGCGGCGAAGTACGGCGACCCCGTCGGCGTGCGGGTCGTCGGCCGGGCGGCGGGCGCCGAGGTGTCCGTGTCGGTGACCGACCGCGGCCCCGGCATCGCCCCCGAGGACCTGCCCAGGGTCTTCACCAAGTTCTTCCGGCGGGAGCACGGCCGGCCCACCGGCACGGGGCTCGGCTTGTGGATCAGCCGCGGCTTGGTGGAGGCTCACGGCGGCCGCCTCACGGCCTCGTCAAAGCCGGGCGAGGGGGCGACGTTCTGCTTTACCCTGCCCGCCACCTCGTTCGAGGACGTCCACCCGCGATGACCGATGCACCGATGAACGACGAGATCGACGCCCTCCGGGACCGGGCCGCGGCCGCCGTGGCCGAGGCCGCCACCCTCGACGACCTCAGGGCCGTCGAGCTCGAGGTGCTCGGCCGGGGTGCCGGGCTCAACTCGCTGAAGAAGCGCCTCGCCACCCTGGCGCCCGACGAGCGGCCGGCCGACGGCAAGGCCATCAACGCCGCCCTGGCCGACGTGGGCGCCGCCGTGGCCGAGCGCCGGGCGGCCCTCCAGGCCGAGGAGCGCCGGGCCCGCCTGGAGGCCGAGCGCCTCGACCTGACCGAGGTCATCCAGCGCCGGGGTCGCGGCCACCTGCACCTCGTCACCCAGGCCATGGACCGCCTGATCGACGTGTTCGTCGGCATGGGCTTCGAGGTCGCCGAGGGGCCCGAGGTCGAGTCCGACTGGTACAACTTCGAGGCCCTCAACTTCCCGCCCGACCACCCGGCGAGGGCCATGCAGGACACGCTCTTCGTCGAGCTCGGCGCGGCCGAGAGCACGATGCTGCGGACCCACACCTCGCCGGTCCAGGTCCGGGTCCTCGAGTCCACCCCGCCGCCGGTGTACGTGGTCGCCCCAGGCCGGGTGTTCCGCAGGGACACGGCCGACGCCACCCACATGCCCGTGTTCCACCAGATCGAGGGGCTGGTGGTCGACCGCCACATCACGCTCGGCGACCTGGCCGGGACGATGGACGCGTTCACGAAGGCCTACTTCGGGGGCGACTTCTCGTCGCGCCTGCGCCCGTCGTACTTCCCGTTCACCGAGCCGTCCGGCGAGTTCGACATCCAGCGCCCCGACGGCTCCTGGCTGGAGCTCGGCGGGTGCGGCATGGTCCACCCGAACGTGTTCCGGGCCGTCGGCCTCGACCCCGAGGAGTGGTCGGGGTTCGCCTTCGGGTTCGGCATCGACCGGCTGGCCGCCTCGCGCGAAGGCGTCGACGACCTCCGCGAGCTCTACACCAACGACGTCCGCTTCCTCTCCCAGTTCTGAGGCCCGATGAAGGTCCTGCTCTCCTGGCTCCGCGAGTTCGCGCCGTTCGACGGCGACCCCGTCGCGCTCGGCGACACGATGAGCGACCTCGGCATGGCCGTCGAGTCCCTCGACCGCCTCGACGCCGGCCTCGAGCCCTTCCGGGTGGCGCGCGTGCTCGCCACCCGGCCGCTGCCGAGGGCCGAGCGCGTCCAGCTGGTCGACGTCGACCCGGGCGACGGCGGCCCCCTCCAGATCGTCTGCGGGGCGTTCAACATGGCCGCCGGCGACCTCGTGCCCATGGCGCCGGTCGGCACGACCATGCCCGACGGCCGCGACATCGGCCGGCGCAAGGTCATGGGGGAGTGGTCGAACGGGATGCTGTGCTCGGCCGCCGAGCTCGGCCTCGGCACCGACGCGTCCGGCATCCTCGTGCTCCCCGACGGCCTCGAGCCCGGCGCCCCGCTCGTCGAGGCGCTCGGGCTGGCCGGCGACGTCCGCTACGACCTCGAGATCAACCCCAACCGGCCCGACGCCATGTCGGTGGCCGGCGTGGCCCGCGACGTCGCCGGCCGCCTGGGGCTGCCGTTCCGCCTGCCCGAGCCGGCCCCCGCGGAGGCCGGCGACCCGGCCGGTGGGCGGGCGACCGTCGAGATCCTCGACCCCGACGCCTGCGGCCGCTTCGTCGCCCGTGTGCTCGACGGCGTGTCGGTGGCGCCGTCCCCTCCGGCCGTCGCCGCCCGGCTCACCCTGGCCGGCATGCGGCCCATCAACTCGGTGGTCGACGCCTCGAACTACGTGATGCTCGAGCTCGGGCAGCCCAACCACGCCTACGACCTGGCCCGGCTGGCCGGCCGCCGCATCCGCGTCCGCCGGGCCCGCGCCGGCGAGTCGCTCGAGACCCTCGACGGCGTGACGAGGGCGCTCGTCGACGGCGACCTGCTGATCTGCGACGGCGACGACGCCCCGATCGGCCTCGCCGGCGTGATGGGCGGGGCGTCCACCGAGATCGGCCCGTCGACCACGGAGGTGCTGCTCGAGCTGGCCTGGTTCGCGCCGATGGCCGTCGCCCGCACGGCCAAGCGGCTCGGCCTGCGGACCGAGGCGTCGGCCCGGTTCGAGCGGGGCTGCGACCCCGAGGTGCTGGAGCTGGCCGCCGCCCGCTTCGCCGAGCTGGTGGCCCCGTCGGGCGCCCGGCTGGCGCCCGGGGTGATCGACGAGCGGGGCAACCTGCCGGAGCGGCCGCGCCTGCGGGTCCGCACGGCCAGGGTCAACGCCCTGCTCGGGACGGAGCTGCTCGACGACGACGTCGCCCGCCACCTCCGCCCCATCGGGTTCACCGCCGACCTGGTCGAGCCCGGCGTCCACGAGGTGGTCGTCCCGAGCTTCCGGCCCGACACGGCCACCGAGACCGACGTGGTCGAGGAGGTGGGCCGCCACCACGGCTACTCCCGCATCGCGAAGACCGTCCCGGCGATCACGAGGGCCGGCTCCCTCACCGAGGCCCAGCGGGACCGGCGCCGGGCCCGCGACGTGCTCGTCGGCCTCGGCCTGTGCGAGGCCATGCCCGTGCCGTTCCTCGCCCCCGGCGACCTCGAGCGGGCCGGCCTCGACCCGCACGGCCTGCGCCTGGCCAACCCACTCGCCGCCGAGGAGTCCGTCCTCCGCACGTCGCTCCTGCCCGGGCTGCTGAAGGCGCTGGCCTACAACGCGTCGCACCGCAACGGCGACGTCGCCTTGTTCGAGGTCGGCCACGTGTACCGGCCGCCCGTCGACGGCGCCCGCCTGCCGGACGAGCGCGAGCACCTCGGCGCGGCCATGGCCGGCTCGGGGGCCGAGGCCGCCGTCGAGGTGTGGCGGGTGCTGGCCGACGCCCTGCGTGTGAGCGCCGACCTCGTGGCCGACGACGCCGTCCCCGGGCTCCACCCGACCCGCACGGCGAGGATCGAGGCCGCCGGGGCGCCGATCGGCGCCGTCGGCGAGGTCGACCCCGACGTGGCTGCGGCCCACGACCTCGACGGGCGCGTCGGCTGGCTCGAGGTCGACCTGGGCGCCCTGTCCGCCCTGGCCAGGGCGACGCGGGCCTACCGGCACGTCAGCCGCTACCCGTCGAGCGACGTGGACCTCGCCTTCGAGGTCGACGAGCGCACGCCCGCGGCCGCCGTCGAGGCGACCCTGCGGGACGCGGGCGGGCCGCTGCTCGAGGCCGTCCGGCTGTTCGACGTCTTCCGGGGGGCCCAGGTGGCGCCCGGGCGGCGCAGCCTGGCCTACCGGCTCCGGTTCCAGGCGCCCGACCGGACCCTGACCGACGAGGAGCTCGGCCGCGTCCGCCAGGCCTGCATCGACGCCGTCGAGGCCGCCCACCCTGCGTCCCTGCGGGGCTGAGCGCTACTCGACGAAGAACAGCTCCCAGGAGCGGGCCGCCGGGCCGGCGAGCGGGGCCTCGCCGACGGCCACCGCGGCCGTGCTCAGCTCGGAGACGGCGTCGGCCTTGCGGCCGAGGGTGACGTCGTCCAGGGGCTGGGCCGCCGCCCTGGCCCACGGCAGGTCGTCGCCGCCGGGCTCGGCCCACGACCACACGTCGACCGGGTAGGCGGCCACCGCCGCGCCGGCCCCCCTCGCCGCCCGGGACGCGGCGGCGCCCACCGTCGCCCTGGCCGCGTCCGCCTCGCCGGGGAACGGGGCGATGCACCACCGGCAGCCGACCAGCTCGTAGGCGAGGAGGCGGACCAGGTGGTCGGGGTCGGGCACGGGCCCGGCGGCTGGCAGGTGCAGGTGGCAGACGGGGGCCCTGGCCAGCCCGAGCCGGCGTAGCGCCCGGCTGCCGTCGGCCTCGCCCACCAGCTCCACCTGGCCGGCGACGAGCAGGCTGTCGCTCACCCGGTCCGCCCGGCCGGTGACGACGAGGATCGTGAGGTGCCAGCCGAGCGCCTCCAGCCGGCACAGGGTGCCGCCGGCGGCCACCACCGGGTCCACGTACGAGGGGGCCACGACGACGGCCTTGCCCGGCGTTCCCCAGTCGGGGATGGGGAGCCCGACGTTCCTCGCCCAGGACCGCCAGGCGTCCTCGGGCGTCACGACGTGGTGGGGCGACGGCATGCCTCCCGTCCGGCCTACCCCGTCGTCGCCGGCCCACCCCCCAGCCTCAGGCCCCGTCGCCGCCCCCCCAGTCCACGCAGACGATCGTGGCGTCGTCCCGCAGGCGGTCGCCGGCGTGGGAGAGCACCTGCCAGGCGAGCGTGCGCACGAGGTGCGCGGGGGCGAGGTCGTGCCACTCGGCGAGGGCGCGGTCGATCCGGTCGGCTCCGTAGGGCACGCCTCCGTCGATGGCCGCGCCGGCCACGCCGTCGCTGGCGGCGACGATGCGGTCGCCCGGCTCCAGCCGGAAGCGCTGGGCCCGGTAGGTGGCCGTGCCGGTCAGGCCGGGTGGCACGTCCACGGCGAGGCCGAGGGCGTCGACGTTCCCCCGCCGCACCCGGCGGGCGAGCGGGTGGCCGGCGTTGACCGCCTCGACCTCGCCGGTGGCGACGTCGAGGCGGAGCAGCAGGAGGGTGGCGAAGCGCTCGCCCTGCCAGAGCCGCAACAGGGCCTCGTTGACGGCAGCGGCCTGGTCGGCGACCCCGCCGCCGGTCCGGCGGGCGTTGCGGATGGCGCTCAGCGCCACGCCGCTCGCCACCCCCGCCTCGAGGCCGTGGCCCATGGCGTCGATCGACGACACCCACAGCACGCCGACGTCGACGGCCAGGTCGAAGGTGTCGCCGCCGACGTCGTAGGCCGGCTCCATCCACCCGGCGGCCGCGTACCCGAACCCGGTCTCGACCCGGCTCGACAGCAGGTCCCACTGAATCTCCGCGGAGAGCGACATCGGGTGCAGGCGGCGGCAGCGCTCGACGAACTCCATGTCGTTGCGGCCGGCCCACAGCACCAGCCCGACGATGTGGCCGATGGCGGCCACGGTGGCCAGGTCGGCCTCGCCGGGCACCCCGTCGGCGCGGACCTCGAGGATCCCGACGCAGTCGGCCCGCATGCGGAGCGGCACGAGGATGGCGGCGTCGGCGCCGGCGCCGGCCAGCACCAGGTCGCAGGACCGGTAGGCGTCGGCGAGCGGGCCCTCGATGGCGATGGGGCGACGGTCGCCGTGGGGGTCGACGAGGACGCGGTCGCCGTGGTCGGGGACGAGCAGGCGCACGCCCCGGTACCAGGGGCAGGTGGCGAGGAACCGGTCGAGGGTGGGGACGAGCTGGCTCGGCTCGGCGGCGGCCAGGCGGGGGACGAGCGAGGAGAGGTCGAGGCCGTTCACCGGCCGGCCCCGTGCACGAGCAGGTGGACGACCTGGCCGTCGGGCGTCGGCTCGACCCAGGCGTCGTCCACGAGCGCCCTGGCCAGCACGAGGCCGCCGTGCACCCGGGGGTCGGCCACCTCGGGGCGGCCACCGTTCCCGTGCGGCGCGGCGTCCTGGAGCGAGATGCAGGCGTTGCCGTCGTGGAGCGCGAGGCGCAGCACGAGCGGGGCGTCGACCGCGGCCCGGCCGTGGGCCTCGACGGCGGCGGTGAACACCTCGGTCACCGCGAGGCGGATCCCGTGGTCGCGGATCTCGCCGACCCGCAGGTGGGTCTCGAGGAAGCAGGACACGAGCAGGCGGGCCAGGCGGATGAACGCCGGCGCCGCGGGGAGGTGGGCGACGACCAGGGCGTCGCCGTCGGTCCCTGGGCCGTCGGCTTCAGCCTCCGGCAGGGCCATCGGACGTGACGATGTCGAGGAGCTGGTCCACGCCGCTCAGGGCGAACACCTCCCGGAGGAACGGCGAGGGGCAGAGCACGACCAGCCGGCCCCCGGCCTCGCGGAGGCGGGCGGCCGCGGCGACGAGCACGCCCAGGCCCGTCGAGTCGATGAGGGTGGTCTCGGCCAGGTCGACGACGACCTCGACGGCCCGGCGGTCGACCTGCTCGACCAGGCGGCGGCGGAGCAGGGGCGCGGTGTAGGAGTCGATCTCGCCGACCACTCGCAGGAGGGTCGACCCGTCGTGCTCGAGGACGACCACGTCGAGCCCGTCGACCTGCTCGGCCGGCCCCTCACGGCCCGGAGGTGCCACCACGGCGAACGTAGCACCGACGGTGCGGTCCACGGCGGTGCGGTCCGCGACGGTACCGTGGGCCTTCCGTGGCGCCTTCCGTTCCCCCCTCCGGGACGGTCGTCCTCGACCTGGCCAACCGACCCGGCGCCCTCCACCTCGCGCGCCTCGCCGCGAGCGACCTGGCGGCGCGCGCGGGGTTCGACCTCGACCAGATCGAGGACCTCTGCCGCGGCGTCGACGAGCTCTGCCGGGCCGTGCTGGGAGGACCACACGGAGTGGGCAGGCTGCGCCTTTCTTTCTCACTCAATGCGTCGGAGCTCACGATCGAGGGTAGAGGGACGGCATCCGCCGCTACGGATGATGGGGAGGCCCGCCGGCGAATGCTCGACGCCGTTCTCGACGAGTACGCGATCGGGGATCTCGGCGACCCCACCTTCCGGGCTCGAAAGACCCGAGGAGAGGAGCCGTGACCACAGCCACGACCGGTGCTGCGGTGCCCGGCGAAGGGCGCCCGCAAGGGTCCTTCGCGGAGTACCGACGCAGCGGATCCCGCAGCCTCCGGAACCAGCTCGTCAACGAACACCTCGGGCTCGCCCGCTTCCTCGCCCGCCGGTTCCAGCGGGGCGGCGAGTCGCTGGAGGACCTCGAGCAGGTCGCCTACCTGGGCCTCGTGCTCGCCATCGACCGCTTCGACCCCGAACGCGGGGTCGAGTTCGCCACGTTCGCCGTGCCCACCATCCTCGGCGAGCTGAAGCGCCACCTCCGCGACCGGGCGTGGGCCGTCCGCGTCCCCCGCCGCGTCAAGGAGCTGCACCTCGCCACCAGCGCGGCCAGGGAGCGCCTCCAGCACACGCTGGGGCGGGCCCCGACCGTCGAGGAGCTGGCCGTCGAGCTCGGCACCAGCGACGAGGACGTCCTCCAGGCGCTGGAGGCGGCCAGGGGCTACCGGGCGTCCTCGATCGACGCCACGTCGGGGGCCGACGACGACGGTGAGACCTCCCTCGCCGCCCGCCTCGGCGACGACGACGCCCGCTACGACGCGGTCGAGGACGTCACCACCGCCGCCCCGGTCCTCGCCGGCCTGGGGGAGCGCGACCAGCTCAT
Source organism: Acidimicrobiales bacterium (assembly GCA_036399815.1). Taxonomy (NCBI): domain Bacteria; kingdom Bacillati; phylum Actinomycetota; class Acidimicrobiia; order Acidimicrobiales; species Acidimicrobiales bacterium. The sequence continues at coordinate 8,701 of DASWMK010000273.1, read as the reverse complement.
CCTGCGGTTGCGCTTCTTCCACGACATGACCCAGGCCGAGATCGCGGCCCGCCTCGGCGTGAGCCAGGTGCACGTCAGCCGCCTGCTGGCGGCCATCCTGGCCGACGTCCGCCGGCAGGTCGGCGCCCGGTAGCGAACGCGGGCGGCGGTCCGCCGCCCGCGGGTCGCCGGGCTGGCAGGATCGGGGCGTGAGCGCGCCCCGGCACCTGCTCGAGACCGACGACCTGACCGCCGACGAGCTGGCCGCCGTCCTCGACCTGGCCGGCCGGTCGCCCGAGGCCCGGCCGCTCGCGGCCCGGTGCGTGGCCCTGCTGTTCGAGAAGCCGTCGGCCAGGACCCGCAACTCGTGCGAGGCCGCGGTGGTCGACCTCGGCGGCCACCCCGTCGCCATCCGCGGCGAGGAGGTCGGCATCGACGTGCGGGAGACGGCCGAGGACGTGGCCCGCACGCTCGGCTGCTACCACGCGGCCATCGGGGCCAGGGTGTTCGAGCACGCCAAGCTCGAGCGGATGGCCGCCGTCGCCCCGGTGCCGGTGATCAACCTGCTCTCCGACGACGCCCACCCGTGCCAGGCGCTCGCCGACCTGCTCACGCTCCGTGACGAGTTCGGCGTGCTCACCGGCCGGACGGTCGCCTACGTCGGCGACTTCAACAACGTGGCCCGCTCGCTCGGCCGGGCCGCCGCCCTGGCCGGCATGGGCGTGCGGTGGGCCTGCCCCGAGGGCTACGGCGTGCCCGACGACGAGGTCGAGCGGGTGCGCTCGCTCGGGGCCCCGTCGGTCCTCGCCACCAGCGACCCGGCCGAGGCGGCGGCCGGCGCCGACGCGCTGTACACCGACGTGTGGGCCTCGATGGGCCAGGAGGCCGAGGCCGAGCGCCGCCGCCGGGACTTCGCCGGCTACACCGTCGACGCCGCCCTCATGGCGAGGGCCGCCCCCGGCGCCGTGTTCCTCCACTGCCTGCCCGCCCACCGGGGCGAGGAGGTGGCGGCCGAGGTGATCGACGGGCCGGCCAGCCGGGTCTGGCCCCAGGCCGCCAACCGCCGCCACGCCTTCCGGGGCCTGCTCGCCTTCCTCCTCCTCGCCTCGACGGCCGACGTGCGGTGACCACCCTGTGGAAGGGGCGGTTCGCGGGCGGCCCCGCCCCCGAGCTGCTGGCCTTCACCCGCAGCATCGACTTCGACCGGCGCCTCGCCGCCGACGACCTGGTCGGGTCGAGGGCCCACGTGCGGGGCCTGGTGCGGGCGGGCGTGCTCCCGGGCGACGAGGCCGCCATCCTGCTCGCCGCCCTCGACCGGGTGGGCGAGGAGCTGGCCGAGGGCTCGTTCCGGTTCGAGCCGAGCGACGAGGACATCCACACCGCCGTCGAGCGGCGGGTGACCGAGCTGGCCGGGCCGGCCGGCGGCAAGCTCCACACCGGCCGCAGCCGCAACGACCAGATCGCCACCGACCTCCGGCTGTTCGCCAAGCGCGAGGTCCTCGCCATGGCCCGCGAGGTCGTCGCCCTCCGCCGGGTGCTGCTCGACCGGGCCGAGGAGGCGGGCGAGGCCTACCTGCCCGGCTACACCCACCTCCAGCGGGCCCAGCCGGTGCTGCTCGCCCACCACCTGCTGGCCCACGGGTGGGCGTTCGGGCGCGACGTCGACCGGCTGCTCGCCACCCGCCGCCGCCTGGACGTGTCGCCGCTCGGCGCCGGCGCCCTGGCCGGGTCGTCCCTGCCCCTCGACCCGCACGGCGTGGCCGACGACCTCGGGTTCGCGGCGTCGTTCGAGAACAGCCTCGACGCCGTGAGCGACCGCGACTTCGTCGCCGAGGTGCTGTTCGACCTGGCCATGATCGGCGTCCACCTCTCCCGCCTCGGCGAGGAGCTGATCGTGTGGTCGACGGCCGAGTTCCGCTTCGTCCACCTCGACGACGCCTGGTCGACCGGCAGCTCGATGCTGCCCCAGAAGAAGAACCCGGACGTGGCCGAGCTGGCCAGGGGCAAGGTCGGGCGGCTGGTGGGCCACCTCACCGGCCTGCTCACCATGCTGAAGGGCCTGCCCCTCGCCTACAACCGCGACCTCCAGGAGGACAAGGAGCCGCTGTTCGACGCGCTCGACCAGCTCGGCCTCGCCCTCCCGGCCATGCGGGGCCTGCTGGCGACGGCCGTGTTCGACGTCGACCGGATGCGCCAGGCCGCCGACACCTCCGACGCCGCGGCCACCGACCTGGCCGAGTACCTGGTCGAGCGGGGGACGCCGTTCCGGACGGCCCACGAGCTGGTGGCCAGCCTGGTCAGGGCGTCGGTGGAGCGCCACGTGCCGCTGGCCGAGCTGGTCGAGGCCCACCCCGACCTCGGCACCGATGCCCTCGAGCTGCTCGAGCCGGGCGTGGCCGCCACCCGCAGGACGACCCCGGGCGGGGGCGGCCCCGGCCCGGTGCGGGTGCAGATGGACCGCTACCGCCGCTCGGTCGAGGCCGACGAGGACCGCACCGCCGATGACTGACGGCGCGGCGGCGCCGGCCGCCGCCTGGTCGCCGGTGGCCAGGGACTTCTACCGCCGCGACCCCCGCGAGGTCGCCCCCGAGCTGCTCGGGAAGCTGCTGGTGCGGGGCGAGCGGGTGGCCCGCCTGGTCGAGGTCGAGGCCTACGTGGGCCCGATCGACCCCGGCAGCCACGCCTACCGGGGCAGGACGAAGCGCAACGCCACCATGTTCGGCCCGCCCGGGCACCTCTACGTCTACTTCACGTACGGGATGCACTGGTGCGCGAACGCGGTGTGCGGCGACGAGGACGAGGGCGTCGCCGTGCTGCTGCGGGCGGCGGCCCCGCTCGCCGGCCTCGACCTCATGCGGGCGGCCCGGCCCAGGGCCAGGCGGGACCGCGACCTGCTGGCCGGGCCGGCCCGCCTGTGCCAGGCGTTCGGCATCGACGGGACGTTCGACGGCGCCGACGCGGTGACCGGCGACCGGGGCGTCGTGCTGGCCGACGACGGCACCCCGCCGCCGGCGTCGCGCACCAGCACCCGCATCGGCCTCACGGCCGGCGCCGAGCACCCGTGGCGCTGGTACGTCCCCGGCGACCCCAACCTGTCCCGCCCGGGATGACGGTGGCGGCGGCCGCCCTGCGCGGGCCCGCCGCGCCCCGCCGGGTGCCGGTGCGGCCAGCCCGTCCCGGCCGCTCCCGGATCAGCGACCCCGCCGCCCGGCGCGCGTGGTGCCGGCCCGGGACCGCGGCCCGGTGCTCGTGGCGCCCGCCCGTGCCCGCCGTGGGGTCCCCGTGGTGCCGGCCCGTGACAGCCCCGGGGTCTCCGTGGCGCCCGCCCGTCCCCGCCCATCCGGGATGACGGCGCCCGCCGCCCTGGCCGCCGCCCGGCGGGCCGTCGCCGCCGGCCCGCCCGGCCCGGCCCGCGACCGCATCCTCGCCTTCCTCGACACCCACCCCGACGCCCTCGACCGCGCCTGCCGGCCTGGGCACCTCACCGCCTCGGCGGCCGTCCTCGACCCGGCCGGCACCGCCGTCGTCCTCGTCGCCCACCGCAAGCTCGGGCGCTGGCTCCAGCCCGGCGGCCACGCCGACGGCGACGGCGACCTCGCCGCCGTCGCCCTGGCGGAGGTCGCCGAGGAGACCGGGCTGGCCGGCGCCGTCGTCGGCCCCGGCCCGGTCGACCTCGACGTCCACGAGGTGCCCGACGACGACGGGCGGGGCACGCACCTCCACCTCGACGTCCGCTGGCTGGTGATCGTGCCCGAGGGCGCCGAGCCCCGCCCGAGCGAGCGGGAGACCGAGGGAGCCGCCTGGTTCCCGGTGGCCGGCCTGCCGCCCGGCGCCGACCCGAGCGTCGCCCGGCTGGTCGCCGCCGGGCTGGCCCGGCTGCGGGGTCAGACGTCGCCCGGCGTCTCGCAGTCGGGCAGGTCGTTGTAGAGGGCGAAGTCGTCCATCTGCTCGGTGATGGCGTCGCCGTTGACCGCCGTGAGCGTGAACCGCTCGTCCCGGCCGGCGGCCAGCAGGTCAGCGTAGGCGTCCCGGTCGCCCAGGTAGGTCCGCCAGTCGGCCAGCCAGCGCTCGACCATCCGGGCGTCCTCGGCGTCGGCCGGCGGCGGCACGGCGGCCAGGCGGTCGATCGTCGCCGCGACCTCGGCGTTGGCCCGGCGCAGGACCTCGGCCCGCTCCTGGGGCGTCCTCGCCGTGTTGGCCGGAGGGAGTGCGTCGATGGCGGCGACCATCGGGGCGCACGCCTCGGCGGCGCCGTCCGCCCACCGGCGGTCGGCCACCCGCAGCGGTGACTCGTGGCTCGCCGCGCCGGAGAAGGCGTAGGCCCACATGGCGACGAGGGCGGCGATCACGACGGCGGCCGCCACCCGGCCGGCCGTCCACGGCCTGCGGGGCCGGCGGCCGGTGGGGGTCGTGGTCGTGGTCGGCGAGGCCATCGGCCCCAAGGGTGCCACCGCCGGGCGGCGGCCCCAACGCGGCGTCAGCCGGGCGGCGGGTCGACCCAGAGGCGGACGACGCCGCCCCGGGCCGCCGGCGCGCCGCCGGCCGGGTCCTGGCGCCACACGAGGCCGGCCCGCGCCGCCGGCCCGTCGACGCTCGGCTCGGGCGCCTCGACGACCTCGACCTGGAACGCGGCGCGCCGCACCGCTGCGGTGGCGTCGGCGACGGGGAGCCCGAGCACGGGCGGGACGGTGGCGACGGCGGCCGGTTCGGTCGCCACCCGCAGGGCGACGGTGGCGCCGGCGGGGACGAGCGCGCCGGGCGCCGGGTCCTGGCCCTCGACGTAGCCGGGCGGGTAGTCGTCGGCCGGCACGGCGGTGCGGACGACCACGAACCCGGCCCTGGTGAGGAGGTCCTCGGCCGGACCGGCGGGCATGCCGACCACCCGCCGCACGTCCTCGAGCGCGCCGTCGGGGGCGCCGGCCGGCAGGGCGACCGGGGCGCCGTCGGGCGGCGGGTCGAAGGACTCGGGCGGCACCCCGTCGAGCGCGTCGGCCATGAACGCCCGCCAGATCTCCGCCGGCCACGTCCCGCCCGTCACGAGCTCCCGGGTGCGGGGCGGCTGCATCGACACCTGCTCCTCCGGGAACCCGACCCAGACCGAGGCGGCCAGGTGGGGGGTGTAGCCGACGAACCAGGCGTCGCCCCAGACCTGGCCCGTGCCGGTCTTGCCGGCCGCCGGCCGGTCGAGGCGGGCCCGCTCCCCGGTGCCCCGCTCCACCACCTGCTGGAGCGCCGACGTGACCTGGGCGGCGACCCGCTCGTCGACCACCCGCTCGGCTGCCGGCTCGGCCTCGTACAGCACCTCGCCGTCCGGCCCCTCCACCCGGGTGACGAACACGGGCGGGCGCCGCACGCCGCCGGCGGCGAGGGTGGAGAAGGCGGCCGCCATGTCGAGCGGGCTGACGTCGTTGGCGCCGAGCACGGCGGACGGCACGGCCTGGAGCGGCGACGACACGCCCAGCCGGGCGGCCATGCGGACGGCGTCGGCCGCCCCGACCTCCTGGATCACCTGGGCGTAGACCGTGTTGTAGGACCAGACGGTGGCGTCGAGCAGCGACGCCTGCCCCCCGTCCACGCCGTCGTAGTTGTCGACCTCCCACACGCCGCCGGTCACCGGGAGCGACAGGTGGGGCGGCGCAGGGTGGACGTCGCCCAGCGACGCGCCCTCCTCGAGCGCGGCCGCCAGCACGAGCGGCTTGAACGACGAGCCGGCCGGGCGGCGGCCCTGGGTGGCCAGGTCAAACTTGGCGGTCGGGCCGGTGCCGAAGAAGTCGCGGCCGCCCACCAGCGCCCTGACGGCCCCGGTGGCGGGGTCCATGGCGACCAGCGCGGCCGTCGGGTCCCGGTCGGGCTCGGTCACGACCGCGTCGACGGCGGCCTCGGCGGCGGCCTGGAGGCGCAGGTCGACCGTGGTGAAGACGCGGAGGCCGCCGGTGAACAGCAGCGCCCGGCGCTCGACCCTCGTCGCCCCGAAGCGGGGGTCGTCGAGCACGAAGCGCTTCACGACCTCGACGAAGTGGGGCGCCGGGTAGCGCTCGGTCTCGGGCCGCTCAACGAGGCCGAGCGGCTCGTCCTCGGCGTCGGCGACGGCGGCCGGCGAGGCGACCCCGAGGTCGGCCATCCGGTGGAGCACGACGTCCCGGCGGGCCAGCGCGGCGTCCGGGTGCTCGTAGGGGTCGGTCGCCGACGGCGAGCGGATCAGGCCGGCCAGGGTGGCGGCCTGGGCGAGGGTGAGGTCGGCCGCGGCCGTCCCGAAGTACTCCTCGGCGGCGGCCTGGGCGCCGTAGGCCCCGTTCCCGAAGTAGACGGTGTTCAGGTAGAGCTCGAGGATCCGCTCCTTCGACGTGTGCCGCTCGAGCTCGACGGCGACGACCGCCTCCTGCAGCTTCCTCGACGCCAGGTCCTCGTCGCCCACGAGCGCGTTCTTCACGTACTGCTGGGTGATCGTCGACCCGCCCTCGACGGCCGCGCCCGCGCTCACGTCCCTCGTCGCCGCCCTGGCGATGGCCCGCAGGTCGACGCCGTTGTGGGACCAGAAGCGGCTGTCCTCGATGGCGACGACGGCGTCGCGCAGCACGGGCGCCATCCGGTCGAGGGGCACGTCCTGGCGGTTCTCCTCGGCGTGGAGGACGGTGACGACGGACCCGTCGGCGGCGAGGATCGTGGAGGACTGGGCCCGTTCGGGGAGGGTGAGCGCCACCGGCGGCGTGCGGTACGAGCACGCCCCGGCGACGAGGGCGAGCGCGACCAGCGCGGCACGGCGCATGCGGTCCCGTCGGCGCCGTGGCGCCGGCGATGAGCGAGCCGGGCGTCGTCGCGGCGCCCCTGGGCTCGGCGGGTGAGCCTGGCGCTGCGCTCGGCCGCCCCGGGCCGACGCCGTGGTGGCCCGGGCCGGCGCCCGCACTCCTCCTCCGGATCGTGTGCCGCATCGCCGCCGGGGGCCGGTAAGGTGGCCCACCCGACCCCCCCGGCAGCGGAGGGGAGGCGTCAGCCGCCGGCAGGTTGGAACCGGGCCGGCGGCCTCCTAGGATCAGGAGCCCGACGCCAGGCCGGTCACTCGGCTCGAAGGGTTTGGCGGGTTGACGACCCGGCAAGACCTGATAGAGTGATCAGCCGCTTCGGGTGACGGGTCCGAGCCGAGCGCTCGACCGTCGATTCGGGAAGGAGCAGGAGATCCTGCCACCCCCGGCCAAGCAGAACGGCACCACCGCCTCGTGCGAGGCGCGTGCCGAGTCGCTCCTTGAAAACGGAACAGAGGACGAAACAGCGAGTGCGGGCGATCGCGCCGTCGCTTCGGCGACGCCGCGACGTCAATCAGTAGTAACGCACCAACGGACAACCCATCCGATTCTGGTGCCAGTCGGCCGACGAGTAACCAGCTCCGACGCCGGCTCTTCGTTTCATCCGATCGACCGGCCTCCGGGCCGAGAGATCTCGACGGAGAGTTTGATCCTGGCTCAGGACGAACGCTGGCGGCGTGCCTAACACATGCAAGTCGAACGGCACCCAACCGGTGGCAACACCGGGGAAGGTGTAGTGGCGAACGGGTGAGTAACACGTGAGCAACCTGCCCCGAAGACCGGGACAAGCCGGGGAAACCTGGTCTAATACCGGATGCCCTCGAGGTCTCGCATGGGACAACGAGGAAATGGATTCCGCTTCGGGAGGGGCTCGCGGCCTATCAGCTTGTTGGTGAGGTAACGGCTCACCAAGGCGTCGACGGGTAGCTGGTCTGAGAGGACGAACAGCCACACTGGGACTGAGACACGGCCCAGACTCCTACGGGAGGCAGCAGTGGGGAATATTGCGCTAATGCGCGAAAGCGTGACGCAGCAACGCCGCGTGGGGGACGAAGGCTCTCGGGTTGTAAACCCCTTTCGGCAGGGACGAAACTGACGGTACCTGCAGAAGAAGCCCCGGCCAACTACGTGCCAGCAGCCGCGGTAACACGTAGGGGGCGAGCGTTGTCCGGATTTATTGGGCGTAAAGAGCTCGTAGGCGGCTTGCTAAGTCGGGTGTGAAAACTCCGGGCTCAACCCGGAGACGCCACCCGATACTGGTATGGCTTGAGTCCGGTAGGGGAGCGTGGAACTCCTGGTGTAGCGGTGAAATGCGCAGATATCAGGAAGAACACCAGCGGCGAAGGCGGCGCTCTGGGCCGGAACTGACGCTGAGGAGCGAAAGCGTGGGTAGCGAACAGGATTAGATACCCTGGTAGTCCACGCCGTAAACGTTGGGCACTAGGTGTGGGGCCTTATCAACGGGTTCCGTGCCGCAGCTAACGCATTAAGTGCCCCGCCTGGGGAGTACGGCCGCAAGGCTAAAACTCAAAGGAATTGACGGGGGCCCGCACAAGCGGCGGAGCATGTTGCTTAATTCGAGGCAACGCGAAGAACCTTACCTGGGCTTGACATGTAGGGAAAAGCCGCAGAGATGCGGTGTCCTTCGGGGCCCTACACAGGTGGTGCATGGCTGTCGTCAGCTCGTGTCGTGAGATGTTGGGTTAAGTCCCGCAACGAGCGCAACCCTTGTCCTATGTTGCCAGCGGGTAATGCCGGGGACTCGTAGGAGACCGCCGGGGTCAACTCGGAGGAAGGTGGGGACGACGTCAAGTCATCATGCCCCTTATGTCCAGGGCTGCAAACATGCTACAATGGCCGGTACAAAGGGCTGCTATACCGCGAGGTTGAGCGAATCCCAAAAAGCCGGTCTCAGTTCGGAT
>DASWMK010000272.1 GCA_036399815.1 Acidimicrobiales bacterium | reverse complement strand
CGCCCCGCCGCCGGGGCCGCGGCCGAGCCCGAGCCCGAGCGCACCGACGCCGAGCCCGCCGCTGCCGGGGCCGCCGCCGGGGCCGACGCCGAGCCCGACCGCGCCGCCGCCGGGCTCGCTCCCGACGCCGAGCGTGCGCCTGCCGCGCCGCCGCGCGCGCCGGAGCCGCCGGTGGCCGAGCCCGAGCCGACCGGGCCGGTCCCCGACGCCGACGAGGCGTCCATCCACACCGGCGGCGGCCCGGCCGTGCCCGCCCCGCCGGCCGAGGAGCGCCCCGAGCCGGAGCCGGCGCCGTTCGTCTCGGTCCACTTCGGCGACGACGTGGAGCCCGAGGAGCGCGAGCCCTTGCCCGTCGCCGGCGACGCCGTCTCGGTCGCCGACGAGCGGGCGGCGCCGCCGGGGGTCACCGCCGGACCGGCGATCGTGCCCGGCATCCGCTGCGCCGTCGGCCACTTCAACCACCCCGACAGCCGCTACTGCGTGGTGTGCGGGCGGGGCTTCGACCAGGGCGTCAGCCGCATCGTCACCGCCGGCCCCCGCCCCCCGCTCGGCGTGCTCGTCATCGACGACGGGGCGGCGTTCGTCCTCGACGCCGACTACGTGATCGGCCGCGAGCCCGAGCTCGACCCCGACGTCCCGGCCGGCCAGGCCCGCCCGCTCAACCTCACCGACCCCAACCGCACCGTGTCACGGGTGCACGCGGAGGTCCGCCTCGACGGGTGGGACGTGCTCGTCGTCGACCGCGGGTCCACCAACGGCACCTACCTGCTGCTCCCGGGCGCGCCCCAGTGGACGAGGGTGCCGCCGGCCGGTCGTGCGGTGGTCCCGCCCGGCGCCCGCGTCGCCGTCGGGCAGCGGACCTTCGTCTACGAGTCCCACCACGTCGGCATCCGCTGACCCCCCTCAGGCGCGGGCGCCGGCCAGCGCCTCGTGGACGACGTAGACGGGGCAGCCGAAGTCGTCCTCCTGCCCGGCGAGCGCCTGGGTGCCAGCGGCGGCCACGATCGCCGCCGACCGCCGGCCGGCCTCCACCACGGCGGCGGTGTCGCCGTCGCCCACCTGCTCCACCACGCTCCCCGTGCCGAGGGCGAGCTGCCCGGCGACCTCCGTGACGGCCGGCGACGGCGGCCCCACGATCGTCACCGGCCCGCCGGCCACGCCCTCGCCGTCGAGGGTGCCCAGGTGGTAGGCGACCACCGGGCAGCCGGCCCGCCTGGTCAGCCGGCCGACGACGTCCCTCCCCCGGCCGTTCACGCCGACGACGATCACGTCGGCCTCGCGTGAGGTCGCCACCCGCAGGTGCTCGGACGCCGGGTCGGTGGTCGCCGACGAGAACGGGACCACGGTGACGCCCGGCGGGGCCAGCTGGCGCAGCATCCGGAGGGCGCGGAGCGACCGCTCGATCTCGAGGGCGGTGTCGTTGATCCCGATCAGGATCTCGTGGTCGGAGCGGAGGGAGAACGGCCGCACCAGGTCGACCTCGGCCGGCCGGCGGTCGCCGACCAGCCGGTAGGCGGCGTGCACGACGGCCGGCGCGTGGTCCAGGTTGTCGAGCGCGGCGACGACCCGGAAGGCGTCGGGCGGGGCGCCGGCCACGTCGGCCAGGGGCTTCGGCGCCTCCCTCGGCATGCGGGCGGCGAACGCGTCGAACAGCGGCCCGGTCATCGCCGTGGTCACGAGGGCCATGACCACGCCGCCGACCTGCATCTGCGGCGAGATGATTCCGAGCTGGAAGCCGATGAGGGCGACGACGAGCACGAGCAGGCCCCGGCAGTTCATGAGGATGCCGATCACGTTGCCCTCGGCCCAGCTGAGGCCGCCGGCCCTGGCGAACACGGCGCTGCCCAGCCACTTGCCCACCACGCCGGCGACGAGGAACAGGGCGATGCCGGCGACGAAGGACACGCCGAGCGTGGTGAAGTCCGTGTTCAGCCCGGAGAAGGCGAGGAACACCGGGAGCAGGAAGATGGCGGTGAAGTCGGCCAGCCGGGCCGCCATGTCCCGGAACAGCGCCACCCTGGCCGGGAGGATGGCGCCGGCGAGGAAGCCGCCGACGATCACGTTCACGCCGATCTTGTGCGCCGCGTACGCCGAGGCCAGCAGGACGACGAGGATCAGCGCGAACACGTCGGCGCTGAGGCCGCGCTCCTCGTAGCGGCGGCCGAGGGGGACGAGCGCAGGGCGGACGACGAGGAACAGCACGGCCAGGTAGATGGCGGTGACGACGAACTTCAGAGCCAGGCTGGAAGGGCCCTGGTGGCTCGCCACCCCGGCGGCCACGGCCACGGCGAGGAACATCAGGACGGTGACGACGGCTGCCGCGGCCACGCCCACCGAGCCCATCGCCGACTGGGTGAGGCCCTTCTCCTGGAGGATGCGGGCCATCACCGGGAAGGCGGTGACGGCGAGCATCGCCGCGAGGAACAGCGTGAAGCTCGACTGCGAGGCGAGCGTGCCGTCGGGTGCGCCGACCCACTTCGCGTCGTAGAGCAGCGGGCCGACGAGGAACGCCAGCCCCACGGGCACGGCGACCGCGCCGACCGACACGAGGCCGATGGCCCGGCCCCGGCCCCGCAGCAGGCCGAAGTCCAGCTCGAGGCCGACGAGGAACATGAAGAACACGAGGGCCAGCTGGCCGAGGATGCCGAGGACGCCCCTGGCCTGCTGGGGGAACAGGCACCAGGTGACGCTCTCGGCCGCCGCCGGCGGGGTGCTCGGCGCGCTCAGGGAGGCGTCGCACTGGAGGTACTGCCACGAGCTCGTCCAGGTGAACAGCTTCGGGCCGAGCAGGGTCGGCCCGAGGAGGACGCCGGCGACGATCTCGCCGACGACGCGAGGCTGCCCGAAGCGGCGGAACAGCCCGCCGACGAGCCGCGCCGCGGCGAGGATGATGACGAGGTCGAGCAGCACGAACGCCAGCACGGCGTCCGCCGTCAGCCCCGCCGGCGGCGCGGCCTGCCCGAGCACCACCCAGCCCGACCACCCCATCGTCACTCCCTCCTGCCCCGGGCCGCCGCCGTGGCGCCCCACCGGTCATCCGCCCGCACCGCGCCCCCCGTCACCCGTCCCGGCCGGCCGCTGGTGGGGACGCAGGCCCGGCCCGACCCGCCTCGCCCCCGGTCGCCGCCTGCCGGTCGGCCGCACGCCGGTTCCGACGCCCCGCCGTCGCCCGCCGGTCGGCCGGGCCCGACTCGGCGCCGTCGCCCGCCGGTCGGCCGGGCCCGAGTCGGCGCCGTCGCCCGCCGGTCGGCCGGGCCCGGCTCGGCGCGTCGCCCGCCGGTCGGCCGCACGCCAGTCACCGCGCCCCGCCGTCGTCGGGCGGTCGATCGCGCTCGTGGACGTCACCGGACGGTGCCCGTCGTGGTGGCCGGCGGCGCCGGCTCCTGCCCGAGCCGTTCGAGCAACCGGTCGAGGCTGCCGCCCTCGTCGCCCTCGGCGGCCCGCACGTAGAGCGCCGCCCGG
>DASWMK010000271.1 GCA_036399815.1 Acidimicrobiales bacterium | reverse complement strand
GCGGCCAGCGAGCCGAGCCGCCCGCACGTCGGCAGGTCGAGCCCGGCCGTCAGCCCGTAGAGCACGCCGGAGGCGTACAGGTCGCCGGCGCCGGTCGAGTCCACCACCCGGGCCACGGGGTGGGCGGGGACGACGTGCTCCTCGTCCGCCGTCACCAGCACCGAGCCCTTCTCGCTGCGGGTGAGGCAGGCCAGCTCGCAGCTCCCCCGCACCCGGTCGAGGGCGGCCTCGAAGGAGTCGACCCGGTACAGCGAGCAGATCTCGTCCTCGTTGGCGAACACCACGTCCACGGCGCCCTCGACGAGCTCCAGGAACTCGGCCCGGTGGCGGTCGACGCAGAACCCGTCGGACAGCGCGAACGCCACCCGGTTGCCGGCCGCGTGGGCCACCCGCATGGCCTTGCGCATGGCCTCCTTGGCCACCTCGACGTCCCACAGGTAGCCCTCGCAGTAGGTCACCGAGGCGGCGGCGACGAGGTCCTCGTCGACGTCGTCCGGGCTGAGCAGGGCGGAGATGCCGAGGAAGGTGTTCATCGTCCGCTGGGCGTCGGGGGTGACGAAGATCAGGCACCTGGCCGTCGGCGGCCCCTCGGCGCCGGGCGGCACGTCGTAGGCGACGCCGGTGGCCCTGATGTCGTGGGCGAAGACGGTGCCGAGCGTGTCGTCGCGCACCTTGCCGATGTACGCCGCCCGCCCGCCGAACGACGCCACCCCCGCCATCGTGTTGGCCGCCGACCCGCCCGACGACTCGATGCCCGGTCCCATGTCCCGGTAGAGCGACTCGGCCCTCGCCTCGTCGACGAGGGTCATGGCCCCCTTGTTGAGGTGGTGCCGGGTGACGAACCCGTCGTCGGCATGGCTGATGACGTCCACGATGGCGTTGCCGATGCCGACCACGTCGAAGCGGCGGTCGTGCATGAGGACGACGACCCTAGCCGCCCCCGGTACGCTCACCGGCCAACCCCGCGCCGAGACGAGGACTGCCGTGGCCCACCTGCCGAGCGACGCCGCCACCACCGAGGCCGACTACCGGCTCCCCCGGACCGTCGTCCCCCGCCGCTACGAGATCACGCTCGAGCCCAACCTCGACGAGCTCACCTTCCAGGGGTTCGAGTCGGTGGCCGTCGACGTCGCCGAGCCGGTGGCCGAGGTCGTCGTCAACGCCGCCGAGCTGGAGATCGACGAGGCCTGGCTGGAGGGCGAGGGCGGCGTCCGGCTCGACGCCACCGTCACCCTCGACAAGGACGCCGAGCGGGCCCACCTCGCGCTGGCCGAGCGGGCCGCCCCCGGCCAGTGGACGCTCCACGCCCGCTTCCGGGGCGTCCTGAACGACCGCCTGCGCGGCTTCTACCGCAGCACGTTCACCGACGAGACCGGCGCCGAGCGGGTCATCGCCGCCACCCAGTTCGAGGCCACCGACGCCCGCCGGGCCTTCCCGTGCTGGGACGAGCCCGACCTGAAGGCCGTGTTCGCGGTGACCCTCGTCGTCGCCGACGACCTGCTGGCCGTGTCCAACACGGCGGTCGTGTCCGAGGAGCCGACCGGCGACGGCCGGCGCACCGTGCGCTTCGCCGACTCCATGCTCATGTCCACCTACCTGGTGGCCGTCGTCGTCGGCCCGCTGGAGGCCACCGAGGCGGTCGACGCCGACGGCGTGCCCCTCCGGGTCGTCCACCTGCCGGGGAAGGGCCACCTGGCCCGCTTCGCCCTCGACGTGGGCGCCGCCGCCCTGCGCTTCTACGCCGCCTACTACGGCATCCCCTATCCCGGCGACAAGTGCGACTTCGTGGCCCTGCCCGACTTCGAGATGGGCGCCATGGAGAACATCGGCTGCATCACCTACCGCGAGGTGCTGCTCCTCGTGGACCCGGCGGCCAGCACCCAGCTCGAGCTCCAGAACGTCGCCGACGTCATCAACCACGAGCTGGCCCACATGTGGTTCGGCGACCTCGTGACGATGAAGTGGTGGAACGGCATCTGGCTGAACGAGGCCTTCGCCACGTTCATGGAGATGAAGGCCACCGAGGTCTACGCCCCGGAGTGGGACCGCTGGGTGCACTTCGGGCTGGAGCGGTCGGAGGCGTTCGACATCGACGCCACCGACAACACCCGCCCGATCGAGTACCCGGTGCACTCCCCGGACGAGGCCCAGGGCATGTTCGACGTGCTGACGTACCAGAAGGGCGCGGCCGTCCTCCGCATGCTCGAGCAGTACCTGGGCGAGGACCCGTTCCGTGAGGGCATCCGCCACTACCTCCGCACCCACCAGTTCGGCAACACCGAGACCACCGACCTGTGGGACGCCATCGAGGAGGCGACCAGCCAGCCGACCCGGCGGATCATGGACTCCTGGATCTTCCAGGGCGGCTACCCCGTCGTGCGGGTCGACGCCCCGGCCGGCGGCCGGGTGCTGCGGCTGCGCCAGGAGCGGTTCCGGCTGTCGGCCGCGGCCGAGGTCGAGGCCGACCCGGCGGCCACCGCGCCGCGCTGGTCGGTGCCGGTGATCCTGCGCTGGTCGGCCGGCGGCGTGGTCGACGAGCGCCGCGCCCTGCTCGAGGGCGACCTCCTCGAGCTGGACCTGCCCGGCGAGCTGGACTGGGTGCTGGTCAACGCCGGCGGCAGCGGCTTCTACCGGGTCCGCTACTCCCGGGAGCTGCTGCACCGGCTCGTGTCGTCGGGCCGGGCCGACCTCCAGCCGCTCGAGCGGTACGGGCTGGTGGACGACGCCTGGGCCGCGGTGCTGGCCGGCGACGCCACCGTCGCCGAGTTCCTCGAGCTGGTGCGGGGCTTCGCGGACGAGACCGACCTGTCGGTGTGGCAGCGGATCACCGGCGCCCTGCGGGCCATCGACCGGCTGGCCGACGAGCGGTCCCGGCCGGCGCTCGCCGCCTACGTCCGGGCGCTCGTCGCCCCCGCGCTGAAGCGGCTGGGCGAGCGGGGGGTGGAGGGCGAGCCCGAGCGGACGAGGGAGCTGCGGGGCGTGCTGTTCAACGCCCTCGGCGTGCTCGGCGACGACGCCTCCTGCCAGGAGCGGGCGAGGGAGCTGCACCGGTCCCACCTGGCGTCGCCCGGCTCGGTCGACCCGAGCCTGGCCGCCGCCGCCCTCGCCGTGCTGTGCGAGACGGGCGGGCCGGAGGAGTACGAGATCGTCCTCGGCCGCTTCCTCGACGCCCCGAACCCGCAGGAGGAGCAGCGCTACCTGTACGCGCTGGCCGACTTCGGGCGGCGGGAGGAGTTCGAGCGCACCCTGGACCTCGCCCTCGGCAACCGGGTCCGCAGCCAGAACACGCCGTTCGTGTTCCGGCGGGCGCTGCTCAACCGGCACCACGCCGCGGTCGCCTGGGAGTTCGTCCGCCGCAACTGGGAGCCGCTCGTCGTCAAGGTGCCGCCGAGCAGCATGGTGCGGCTGCTCGAGGGGCTCCGGGGGATCACCGACCCGACGGTGGCCAACGACGTGCTCGCCTTCTTCGCCGAGCACCACAACCTCGTCGGCCAGAAGACCATCGAGCAGGTCCTCGACCGCGTGAAGGTCAACGTGGCCCTCCGCCAGCGCGAGGGCGCCACGCTGGCCGACGCGCTCCCTTGACGGCCCGGCCCACCGGGCCGTCCGTCTTCGCCGTCGAGGACACCGCCGTCCAGGTCACCTGGCGCGGGCTGCGGCCCGGCCGGTGGCGGTTCTCGGTGGCCGGCGCCCCGCCGGTCGCCGTCGACGTGGGCCCCGGCGGGCCACCCGGCGCCGTCGTGGTCGACGGGCTGGCCCCCGGCCGGCCGGGGGTCGTGCACGTGGCCGGCGAGCGCGACTCGTGGTCCCTGCCGTTCACCACCCTGGCCCCGCCGCCCGGCGACCTGCTGTTCCGGCTGGCGACGTTGAGCGACCTGCACGTCGGCTCCCGGCGGGTCGGGCACCTGCCGAGGGTCGTGGACGACCGGGGGTCGGAGCCGTCGGCGCTGCGCTGCGCCAGGGCGGCGCTCGACGAGGCCGTCGCCTGGGGCGCCGACCTCGTGGTCGTGAAGGGCGACGTCGTCCAGGAGGGCACGCCCGCCAACTGGGACGCCGTCGGGCCGGTGCTGGCCTCGGCCCCCGTCCCCGTGGAGGTGATGGCCGGGAACCACGACGTCGGGCGCCGGGCCCGCATCCGGGCGAAGGACGGGGCCGGGCGCTGGGGCCTGCCGCTGGTCGAGGACGTCCGGGTGCTGGACGTGCCCGGCCTGCGGGTCGTGCTCGTCGACACGCCGCTCCCCGGGCACGGCCACGGCCGGGTCGCCCACCGGCGGGCGGCGGTGGCCGAGGCGCTCCGCGACGCCAGGCGCGACGGCCGGCCCGCCCTCGTCGCCATGCACCACTACCTCCAGCGCTGGGCCGTCCCGACGTTCTGGCCGCCGGGCGTGCCCGGCCCCGAGGGCCGCGCGTTCCTCGACGCCGTCGCCGCCGCCAACCCGGCCACGCTCGTGACGTGCGGGCACACCCACCGCCACCGCCGCCGCCGGCACGGCCCGGTCGTCGTCACCGAGGTGGGGTCGACCAAGGACTACCCGGGCACCTGGGCCGGCTACGCGGTGCACGAGGGCGGCATCCGCCAGGTCGTCCGGCGCACGGCCGACCCCGAGGCCATCGACTGGACCGAGCGGGTCGGGACGACCCTCCAGGGGGTGTGGGCGTGGTGGGCGCCGGGGCGGCTCGACGAGCGCTGCTTCACCCACCCCTGGCCGTCGTAGCGAACTCCGCCATCCCGGCCGCGAACGGGACGGCGGCCCGGAAGCCGAGGCGCTCGGCGGCCCGCTCGGGGGAGGCGACCACGTGGCGGACGTCGCCCAGGCGGTAGCCGCCCACCACCTCGGGGCGGGGCGCGCCCGGTCCGAAGGCGTCGGCCAGCGCGGCGGCGAGGTCGCCGACCGTCCTCGGCTCGCCGCTGGCCACGTTGAGCGGGCCGGCGACCGGGTCGGGGGCGGTGAGCGCGAGCACGTTGGCGGCGGCCACGTCGCGGACGTGGACGAAGTCCCGCACCTGGCCGCCGTCCTCGAACACCAGGGGGGCGCGGCCGGCGGCGAGGGCCGACCGGAAGATGGCGGCCACCCCGGCGTAGGGCGTGTCCCTCGGCATCCGGGGCCCGTACACGTTGTGGTAGCGCAGGACGGTCACCGGCGACCCGTGCTCCCGCCCGTAGAGCGTGCAGAGGTGCTCCTGGGCGACCTTCGTCGCGGCGTACACGCTCCTCGGGTCGAGCGGGGCGTCCTCGGTCACCGTCGCCCACGCCACGTCGGCCCCGCAGGCCGGGCAGCGGGGCTCCCACCGGCCGGCGTCGAGGTCGGCCGGGGCGCGGGGGCCGGGGCGGACGTCGCCGTGGGCCGGGCAGCGGTAGCGGCCCTCGCCGTAGACGACCATGCTGCCGGCGAGGACGATCCGGCCCCGGAACCCGGCGTGGTGCAGGGCCCAGAGGCCGGCGGCGGTGCCGGCGTCGTTGTCGGCCACGTAGTCCCTGACGTCGCCGAAGTCGACGCCGAGGCCGACCCTGGCCGCCTGGTGGCACACGGCGTCGACCCCGCCGGCCGTCGCCGCCTCCCAGGCCGCCGGGTCGCGGACGTCGCCCCGCACGTACGCCGCCCCGCCGGGAAGGTGGGCCGGGCGGGGGGCGGCGTCGAGCACGACCACGTCCCGGCCGGCGGCCAGCAGCCCCTCGACGACGTGGGAGCCGACGAAGCCGGCGCCGCCGGTCACCAGCACCCGGCTCACCACGGCGTCACCAGCCAGGCCTGGAGGACGAGGCCGGCGGCGACCTGGGCGGCCAGCCATGGGCGGGCCCGCCCCGCGAGGGCGGCCGTGCCGAGGACCAGCCAGGGCACGAACGGCAGCCAGATCCGCTCCACCTCGCCCACCGACAGGCCGGACAGGTCGGCGGCCAGCACGGCGGCGGCCGCCGCCCCGGCGAGCAGCCAGAGCCGGCGGTCGCGCAGGGCGGCCAGGCCGGCGGCGGCGGCCGGTCCGGCCGCGAGGGCCACGGCGGCCGGGTTGCCGGCGAGCGCGAAGTAGGCGGCCGGGCGGCGGGCGGCCACGCCGGCGGCGTACAGGTCGCGGGTGGCGGCCAGGCCGTCGAGCCACCAGAACCCGGCGGCGGCCACGGCGAGGAGGACGGCCCCGCCGGCGCCGGCGGCGACGGCGAGGGGGCGGGCCCGGCGGCGGGCGGCCGCCACGACCACGGGGACGAGCAGGAGCGGCGCCGCGCCGTACGTGAGCAGGAGGGCGCCGGCGAGGACGGCGCCGCCGGCGGCGGCGAGCCCGTCCCCGGCCCGCCCGGACCGGCCGGTGGCGACGACGACCAGGGCGACGCCGGCGGCGGTCACGCCGGCGAAGAGGGCGTCGGCCGAGGTCGCCACCCACACGGCGGCGGGCGCGACCGCGAGGAACGGCGCCGCCGCCCTGGCCGCCCCCTCGCCGGCCACCTCCCTGGCCGCCACCAGCGCGGCGGCGACGGCCAGCCCGCCCCCGGCCAGCACGAGCGCGGCCGCCCACCCGCTGCCGCCGAGGCCGAGGCGGTCGAGCCCGGTGAGGAGAAGGACGAGGCCGGGCGGGTGGGCCTTCACGTGGGTCGGCAGCACCGGCAGCAGGTCGGTGAAGTGGGCGAGGAACCAGGCCGGGTCCGACACCTTGGGCACGACGGCGAGGTACTCGTACTTCTTCGGCTCCAGCGGGCGGGTGAGGTCGCCGAGGCCGGCGAGGACGACGGCCCACCCCACCGCGACCGCGCCCGCGCCGCCGGCGACGGCGGCCCACGGGAGCCGCCGGGCGGCGACCGGGGCGGCGGCGACGAGCGCCCCGCCGGCGAGCACGGCCCACCAGAGCCGGGCCTCGGGGTGCCACAGCCAGGTGCCGACGACCGGCGCGGCGCCGACGGCGAGGCGCTCGTCGGCGGCG
>DASWMK010000270.1 GCA_036399815.1 Acidimicrobiales bacterium | reverse complement strand
GAACAGGTCGCGGGCCTCCACCGTCTGACGGTCGCCGCCCCGCTGCACCCACACGACCAGCGCCGGACCCCGCTCCGACACGTACTCGACCACCACCGGGCCGTCCGCGTGGCGGGCGACGAAGGCGACGAGACCCTGCTGACCGGCCTCGTCGTCGTCCGACCATGACACCCGGTTCGACCTGACGACCTCCACCTTCGCCCCGTACGACCGGAGCAGCTCGGCCCGCTCCTTCGCCGCCGTCTGATCCAAGTAGCGGCGGCCGACCGGCCATCGGAAGGGAAGCACCTCCACCGAGCCGTCGGCCAACTCCAAGCGGGTCGACGCCGGCCAACACGGCGTCGGTGACGTCTACCCGGAGGGGAGCGACGCGCCCGGGGGGTCACGCTGCCCGCCCCGCCCGCCCGACATCCAACCGGTACACGTACGTCGGGCCGGCGGCGACCCTCGCCCGGTGCCGCTCCGGCGTCCAACCGGGGGGCTCCCAGCCGAGTGTCGCCGCTGTCGGCTGCTCGTCGTTCGGCCCGAACCCTCCGGGAGCGAACGACCACGACCGCGACGGGTCAGGGGCGGAGCAGCGGCACACCAGCGAGGGACTTCGAGGCCCGCCCGCCGGAAGCACGACCAACGGGTCGCCATGCCTCCACCATCGCAGGTAGTGCATAGCGCAGAAGCCTCTGGCGGCGGCGCTCCGGTCGCAGCCCTCCACCGCGCAGAACACGACGCCGGGCATCACGCGGCCTTCCGGTCGCAGCCCTCCACCGCGCAGAACACGACGCCGGGCATCACGCGGCCTTCACCGGCGAACCGTCGTCCACGACCTCGACACCCAGCTTCGCCGCCACCCCCACCGTCTCGAACCACTGACGCAGCCCGTCCACCGCCTTGCGCGCCGCCGTCGTCAACATGTCGAAGTGCTCACCGTCCGCTTCGATCGTCACCCACACCTTCGCCCGCGGCGACATATCCGGCCGAGGCGCCGGCGCCTCCCCCACCTTCACCGACCGCTCCCACTCCGACCGCCGCCGACGGGTCTCGTGCACCGTCCAGCCGTTCGACTCGGCCCGGTCCAGCCAGTCGTCCTGCTGCTCCGGAGCGAGCGCAGCGACCGCCTCATGGTGCCCCCAGTGCAGCGCCTCCCGACGTCGGGAAACATCTGAGAACGCCTCGGCCACCGACGCCGCATTTCGTAGCGTCTGCACCGCGTAGCCCGACGACTCGGCCGCCTGCAAGAACCGGTCCTCGCCGAACCGCCTGCCGAACCGGCACCAGTCCCCCCACCACCACATCGCCGACGCGGCGATCAGCGACAGCGGCGGACCCAGCCGCGCCCAGTCCTCGTACGACAGGTCGTCGGGAAGCTCCAGGTGCACCGACGACCGGGCCGGCGGCAGCATCGCCAGCGCCTCGCCGAGCGGAACGAGTTCCATCAGGCAGCGACCTCCACCATGTAGACGACCTTCCGCTTCGGCGACGCCGGCCGCACGCGACACCCCGACTCCCGCTCGGCCCGCTCCTGGCCCGCCCAAGTGCACGGGAAGCACCGGCAGCCCTTCGCGTACGTGGCGGCGAGGCCGTGCGTCGCGCCCGGCCCGTTCACGTCCCGTAGCGGCGCCGCCTCGTCCCTGTCCAGTCGGGCGAAGTGGTCGGCCACCGCCCCGTCCAACCGGCCTGCTGCCCGCGCTCGGCGCAACAACCGGAAGTCCGGTTCCGCAGCCCCGCCCCATATCCCCGCTGGCTCGTTCCGATCCAGCGCGTCCAGCAAGCACGCCTCCCGCGCCGGGCATCTCCGGCAGACCTGTTTCGCTTCGGCGGCGGCCTTCGCGTCCTTGTCCTCCGGGAAGAACACCGAGCGGTCCACCGAAGGATCAGCGCAGGCAGCGAAGTCACGCCAGGAGGGGCGGGTCCAGGCGATCATGCGGCCTCCCACAAGGTGCGCGGCATGTGGTCGACACCCCTGTCGTCGCGGGGCCGACTCGGAGCCGACCAGCCCGTCCGGGCCGGCCGTTCAGCAACAACACGCCAGCCGGCAGCACGGAGGCTCGACCCCAACTCGGCTTCCTGCGTGTAGGTGATCAGCCGGCCATAGCCGAGCGCCTTCGCCGCCCGCCAGGCAGCTGCGTACAGCATCGAGTTCGCATTCGGGGTGCCGTCCGTGGCGGTCCGGTTGACCTCCAACGTCAGCCCGTCATCCAGATGGCGGGCGACGGGACGGCCGACCATCGCGACCCCGACCAAACGGTCGCCGTCGGCGACGCCGAGGCTGAACTTGTGGCCCACCGGGGGGCGGTGATGGTGGAGCCACATGGCGACGAACGCCGCCGCTTGCGAGAACGACACGGGGACGAGGCGAAGGCTCATGCCGCCCTCCTCGCCCACGCGTTCAGGTCGCCGACCATCCGCCGCCGCTGCTCCTCGGTGAACCCGGCCCGGAACCCGTCGTCCCCGTTGAGGACGGCGTCGCGGAGGCACTGGCGGTTCACCGGGCAGCCGGCGCACAACAACCGGGTGGCGCGTTCGACATGGTGGCCTTCGGGGGGGAAGAACCAGGCGAGCGGCTTCCCCCGGCACGCCGCCCGGTCACGCCAGTTCACGCCGCCTCCATGTGTGCGCGGATCGGAGCGTTCGCCCGCCACTCGTCCTGCGACCCGCAGAACAGCAGGTTGCAACCCGTGCAATACCAGCGGCCCTTCGGGTGGCGGCCGTCTTCGACGTGCTCGTGGGAGTCGCACCACGGGCAGCGGGGACGGAGAGAGGGATCAGGCATCAGTTGTCTCCGGAGCGGGCTAGGACGAGCCAGGCGCGGCAGGCCCCGCAGGGTTCGGCGTCTCGGTCGCCGTCCACGCAGGCACCGGCGCCGACAGCGCCACCGGCCGCGCAGCCGTCGTCCCGGATGGCCGCCAGCGCGACCCGCAGCTCGTCTCGTTCCGCGGTTAGTGCGTACGTCAACCGCTCCTGGCTGGCGTCCGCTTGCTCCGGGCCAGAGGTGGGGAGCATGTCCGCGAACACGGGGGGACGGCCGGTCGTCGGGTACGTCGGACCGTGAAACCACCCCTCGCTCATCTCTTGCCGACCTCTTCCCCGCTCAGTGCACCCGTCCGCTGCTCACCCATAGCGGTCCTCCGTTCGGTGTATCCGGGCCGCCGCGACGGCCTCTGACATGGCATGGCGGGTGAGTTTCCGAGGCGACGACACCGGCGGGTCGCCATCCCGGAACAGGCTCCGCTTCGACGGCCGACGATCCTCCGGCGACGCCCGCAGAGACGCCCGCAGCTCCCGCGCCCGCCGCAAGTTCTCCTCCACCGGCAACGGCTTCTCGGTCGACTCGACAAGCGCCGTCCGGTACACGGTCCGCTGCCGGGCCAGCGCGTTCGCGGTTTCGAGGAACCGGGCGACCGACGGGAACCAGTTGTCGGAGCGGACGAGGAGGCGGGCGGCGGCGAGGCCGTCGTCGGGGTCGACGTTGCGGAGGGCGTCGGCCCACACGTCCGGGGTGCGGTCGTGGAACTTCTCCTGCGGCCACGCGGCGACC
>DASWMK010000269.1 GCA_036399815.1 Acidimicrobiales bacterium | reverse complement strand
AGGTGACCTCCAATGACATGGTCGTCAAGCCTCCCCCGCTCGCCGGGCGGATGGGTGACCCGCCGTTGTCGGTCTCGTGACGACCCGCGGCGGACAGGTCACATTAGGTCAGGCGGCGCCCGCGCCCGCGCTGGCCAGCAGGGAGCGGAGCGGCTCGAAGATGGCCGGCGCGGCGGCGAGCACGAAGGCCGGCGACGGCGGCCCCCCGTCGAGGTCGCCGACCAGGGCGCCGGCCTCGGTGGCGACCAGCGCCCCGGCGGCCAGGTCCCAGGGCTGGAGGCCCCGCTCGTAGTAGGCGTCGAAGCGCCCGCACGCCGTCCAGCACAGGTCGACCGAGGCCGCGCCGTGGCGGCGGATGTCGCGCACGCACGGCAGCACCTGGGTGAGGACGGCGGCCTGGCGGCGGCGCCGCAGGGGGTCGTAGGAGAAGCCGGTGCCGACCAGCGCGCTCGGGAGGGCGGCGGCGGCGGACGCCGTCACCCGCTCGCCGTTGCACCGGGCGCCGCCGCCCCTCGTCGCCGTGAACACCTCGCCGTGGGACGGGTCGACGACCACGCCGGCCACGACCACCCCGTCCACCTCGGCGGCCACCGACACCGCGAACCCCGGCATCCGGTACAGGTAGTTGGTCGTCCCGTCGATCGGGTCCACGATCCAGCGGACCCCGGACGTGCCCGCCCGGTGCGAGCCCTCCTCGCCGACCACGCCGTCGTCGGGCCTCGCCGCCAGCAGCCGGGCCACGGCCAGCTCCTCGGCCGCCCGGTCCATCTCGGTGACCATGTCGGTGAGCGAGGACTTGGTGCCGACCTCGGCCCTCGCCTGGTGGAGGCGGAGCAGCAGCAGGTCACCGGCCTCGGTGGCGACGGCGACGGCCAGTTCGAGCAGCGAGGCGGCGAGGTCCACGACGGCACCCTAGGTAGCCTCGGCCGGTGACCGCCGAACGGGTCGACCTCCGCTCCGACACCGTGACCCGGCCGAGCGCGGCGATGCGCCGGGCGATGGCCGAGGCCGAGGTCGGCGACGACGGCTTCGGCGACGACCCGACGGTCCACCGCCTCCAGGAGGCGTTCGCGGCGCGGGTGGGCAAGGAGGCGGCGCTGTTCGTGCCGTCCGGGGTGATGGCCAACCAGATCGCCCTCCGCCTGCTCGGCCGCCCGGGCACGGCCGTCGTCGCCGGCCGCCGCCAGCACGTCGTCACCTACGAGCGGGGCGGGGCGGCGACGAACGCTCCCGTGCAGTTCCACCTCGTCGACGACGAGGACGGCACCCTCGACGTCGAGGCCGTGCGCTGGGCCGTCGAGGCGGCCGAGCACCACTACCCGGACGTGTCGGCGGTGTTCGTCGAGAACACGCACATGCCGTCCGGCGGCACGTGCTGGCCCCTCGACCGGCTGCGCGAGGTGGCCGCCGTCGGCCCGCCCGTCCACCTCGACGGCGCCCGCCTGTTCAACGCCGAGGTGGCGACCGGGGTGCCGGCCGCCGACTACGCGGCGCCCGCCGCCACCGTGATGTGCTGCCTCTCGAAGGGGCTCGGCGCGCCGATCGGCTCGCTGATCGCCGGATCGGCCGACCTGGTCGACGCGGCCGCCGACGAGCGCAAGCGGCTGGGCGGGGCCATGCGCCAGGTGGGGATCATCGCCGCCGCCGGCCTGCTCGCCCTCGAGCAGAACGTGGAGCGGCTGGCCGAGGACCACGAGCGGGCGGCGCGGCTGGCCGAGGCGGTGGCCGAGCGGTGGCCCGACGGCGGCCTCGACCCGGCGTCGGTGACGACCAACGCCGTCATCTGGCGCCACCCCGACCCGGCGGCCGTCGTCGTCCACCTGCACGACCAGGGCGTGCTGGCCGGCACGATCGCGCCGGGCGTGCTGCGGATGATGACCCACCTCGACGTCGACGACGAGGGCGTGGAGCGGGCGGCGAAGGCCATCGCGTCGGCCCCCTGATGGCCGACCTCGTCGGCGTCGCGCCGGCCAGCGCGCTCGCCGTCTACGCCCATCCCGACGACCCCGAGGTCGCCTGCGCCGGCACCCTGGCCCGGTGGGCGCGGGCCGGCGCGGAGGTCCACCTCGTGGTCTGCACCCTGGGCGACAAGGGGAGCGCCGACCCTGGCACCGACCCGGCCGCGCTGGCCGAGCGGCGGGCCGGCGAGGTCGCCGCCGCCGCCGCCGTCCTCGGCCTGGCCGGGGTGGTGCGGCTCGGCTACCCCGACGGCGAGATCGCCAACGACGCCGGCCTGCGGGAGCGGCTGGTCGGCGAGATCCGCCGGGTCCGCCCCGAGGCCGTGCTGAGCCCCGACCCGACGGCCGTGTTCTTCGGCGACACCTACGTGAACCACCGCGACCACCGGGAGGTGGGGTGGGCGGTGCTCGACGCCTGCTCGCCGGCGGCCGCCAGCCCGCTGTACTTCCGCTCGGCCGGCCCGGCCCACCAGGTGCGGGCCCTGTACCTGTCCGGGACCCTCGAGCCCGACGTGTGGGTGGACGTGACCGACACGCTCGACGCCAAGGTCGAGGCGCTGCGCTGCCACCGCAGCCAGCTGGGCGACGACGGGGTCGAGCTGGTCGGCGACGTGCTGCGGCGGCGGGCCGCCGAGGCCGGCCGCCAGGCCGGCGTGCCCTACGCCGAGGGCTACCGGCGGGTGCGCCTGGCCTGAACGCCGCCGTCGCGGTTCGGGTCGATCGTCCGCCACTCGCCCATGGCCCGGAGGACGAGCACGGCGATCACGGCGACCCCGCCGGCGGCGATCACGGCCCCCACCAGCGCGCCGACCCCGTTGGCGGCCGAGCTGTCCACCTGGAGGTCGGTGATCGCCCACCCGATGAGGCCGCCGCACACGCCGGCGACGAGGATGGCGAGGAAGGCCAGCACCCGCGCGCCGGTGGGCGGCAGCGAGGTCGGCGCCGGCGGCCGGGGTGACGGGTCCATGCCCCGATGCTACGGCCGGCCGCCACCCTCCCGACCGGACCTTCCCGCACCGGTACGGTGTCGGCCCGTGCGAACGCTGGTGGTGCTCCCGACCTTCGACGAGGCCGACAACATCGCCGAGGTCCTGCGCCGCATCCGGGCCGCCACCCCCGAGGTCGACGTGCTCGTCGTCGACGACGGCAGCCCGGACGGCACGGCCGACCTGGCCGAGGCGGCCGGCCGCGAGGTCGGCCGGGTCGAGGTGCTGCGCCGGCCGGCCAAGTCCGGCCTCGGCACCGCCTACCGGGCTGGGTTCCGCCGGGCCATGGCCACCGGCTACGACGTCGTGGTCGAGATGGACGCCGACATGTCCCACGACCCGTCGGCCCTGCCCCAGCTCCTCCGGGCCCTCGACGCCGGGGCGGACCTGGCCGTCGGCTCCCGGTACGTCCCCGGCGGGTCGATCCCGGACTGGAAGCTGCACCGGCGGCTGCTCTCCCGCTGGGGCAACCGCTACGCCAGCGTCGTGCTCGACCTCGACGTGCGCGACACCACCTCCGGCTACCGCGCCTACCGGGTCGAGGTGCTCCGCCGGGTCGACCTCGACGCCGTGCGGGCCGACGGCTACGGGTTCCAGATCGAGATGGCCTACGAGGTGGCGAGGGCCGGCGGCCGGGTGGTCGAGGTGCCGATCTCGTTCACCGACCGCGTCAGGGGCACGTCGAAGATGTCCGGCCGCATCGTGGTCGAGGCGCTCGTGCTCGTCACCTGGTGGGCGGTGCGGGACCGGGTCGTCCGCCGGGGCGACCGGGGCGGCGACGCCCTCGCCGCCGAGCCGCCGCCGGCCTGATCGGCGCCCGCGTCCGAGACGGCGCCGGCGACGGCCTCGCCGCCGGGCCGCCGCCGGCCCCACCGCGCGCCCGGCGCCGCCGACCGGCCCGCCGGCGGCGAGCGCATCCCGTCAGCCGCCGCCGACCGCCTCGCCGCCGGGCCGCCGCCCGCCCGGCGCCGGGGTCAGCCGCCCGGTCCGGCGGCGGCGAGCGCGTCCGAGAAGGCGCCGGCGACGGCCTCGTGGCCGGCCTGGCTCGGGAAGAAGCCGTCGCCGCCGAGCGGGTCGGGGCCGCCGCCCGCCCTCGCCCGGGCGAACGCGCCGTGCACGTCGACGACCGTGGCCCCGGCGGCGTCGGCCGCCCGCTCGATCGCCGCGTTCCACTCCCCGACGGCGGCCGCCTGCTCGGGCGTGGCCAGCGAGAGGCGGTCGGTCTCGCAGGCGTCCCAGTCGCCCGTGCCGGCCAGCTGCACGAGCGCGGCGGGCACCTCGTCGAAGGCCGGGAGGTTGGCGACGAGGACGGCCCGCCCCGGCGCCGCCATCCGGTCCAGCAGGGCGGTGAGGTCGCGCTCGAAGTCGGCCACCGGCGTGCCGGCGACGAGGTCGGCGCCGCCCAACCACACGGTGACGACGTCGGGGTCCAGGTCGGCCGAGCGCACGGGGACGACGCCGAGCGTCGGCGCCACCAGCGCGCCGGGGACGGCGAAGTTCACGAACGTCGCCGGCAGCGGCAGCCCGGCGAACAGCAGGCGGGGGTACGAGGTGCGGAAGGCGTCGGTCGACCCGGCCCCGAACGTCTCGCAACCGCCGACGGCGACGTAGACCCTGGGCGGGACGCTCGGGGCGTCGACCACCTCGTCCGGTCCGCCGGACGGGCCGATGCGGCCCACGGCGACGACCGCGGCGGCGGCCAGCACGACGGCGACCACCGCCCAGGTCAGGCGGCGGCGGGTCACACCTCCACCGCCTCTCGCGCCGGCAGGCGGGCGGCCCGCATGGCGGGCACGGCCCCGGCGACGAGGGCCAGCAGGCCGGCGCCGAGCACGCCGCCGGCCAGCAGGGGCAGCGGGATGGCGAGAGCGACGCCGGGCAGCCCCTCGCTCGTCAGGTAGCGGTTGACGACCCGGCCGACCGTCCAGGCGATCGTCCACCCGACCGCCGTGCCGAGCAGGCCGCCGGCCACGCCCAGCGCGCCGGCCTCGGTGAGGAAAACCCGCAGCACGTCCCGGTCCCGCGCGCCGATGGCCTTCAGCACGCCGATCTCCCGGCGCCGCTCCCGGACGGCGGCGAGCATGGCGTTGGTGATGCCCAGGCAGGCGATGGCCAACGCGATCAGCCCGATGGCGCCGAGCACGATGCCGACGACCCGCAGGTAGCGCTGGACGGAGGCGATGAGGTTCTCCGGCGCGCTGGTGGAGTAGCCGATGTCGGTGATCGCCTCCCGCACCTCGGGCACCCGCTCGAGCCCCCGGGCGACCACGAACGCGCCCGAGTAGGGCGACACGTCGAAGTCCTCGTCGGGGGGCGCCCCCTCGAGCGTCCAGTCCCGGGCCAGGCTGGCCTGCTCCTCGGAGGCGAGCACCATGCCCGGCGCCGCCTCCTGGGCGACCACGCCGACGATCTCGGCCCGCACCCACCGGCCCCGCACGATCTCCTCCTCGCCGAACCAGCGGGGCGAGCCGTAGGTCAGCTCGGTGCCGAGCACGGCGGCGGCGTCCTCGTCGTCAAGGTCGAGCCGCTCGAGGTACCCCTGGGAGACGGCGACCTCGGAGAGCGACCCGGGCGCCGGCAGCCGGCCGGCCAGCACGGTGACGGGCAGGTCGGCGACCCGGTGGAGGTTCACGCCGAGGACGGTCTCGGTGAACATCTCGGGGGTCGAGGCCCGGACCGCCGACCCGGGCGCGACCGGCGGGTCGGGCGGGACGACGCGCACCCGGCTGCCGACGACCGGCACCACCGACGCCACGCCGGGCAGCGCCCGCATCTGGTCGAGGGCGGCGTCGTCGAGGTCGCGGGGCGCGCCGGGCCGGGCGTCGTCCTGGTCGACCTGGCCGGGGTCGGGCTCGGCGGCGGCGACCTTGATGCCGGCCAGCGGCCCGCCGTCGGCCAGCTGGTCCAGCACCCGGGTCTCGGCCGTGCGGGCGATGGTCAGCAGGGCGGTGAGGAGTGCCGAGGCGAGGGCCACGGCGAGCACGGTGAGCACGGCCCGGCCCGGCCGCCGCAGCACGCCCCTCGCCGCCAGCTCGACGGCGTCCCGCCACCTCACGCGGCCACCAGCCGGCCGCCGTCCAGGGCGAGGCGGCGGTCGGCCCGGGCGGCGACGGCCCGGTTGTGGGTCACGACGACCAGGGTGCAGCCGTGCTCGGCCGGGAGCCGCTCCAGCAGGTCCATGACCGCGGAGGCGGCGCCCTCGTCCAGGTTGCCGGTGGGCTCGTCGGCCAGCACGAGGCGGGGGCCGTTGGCGAGGGCGCGGGCGATGGCCACCCGCTGGCGCTCGCCGCCGGACAGGGCGAGGGGCCGGTGCCCGGCCCGGTCGGCCAGCCCGACGGCGGCCAGCAGCTCGGCCGCCCTGGCCCGCCGGGCCGACGGCCGGGTGCCGGCCAGCGACCCGGCCAGCTCCACGTTCTCCTGGGCGGTCAGGGTGTCGAGCAGGCCGAAGTGCTGGAACACGAACCCCACGGTCGCCCGGCGGTAGGCGGCCAGCCCGTCGCCGGCCAGCCGGGACAGGTCGTGCTCGCCGACCACGACCGACCCCTCCTGGGGCGGCTCCAGCCCGCCGAGCACCGAGAGCAGCGTGCTCTTGCCGGCCCCCGACGGACCGGTGAGGGCGACGTAGCCGCCGGGGGCGACGTCGAGGTCGACGCCGTCGAGCACGGTCAGGCCCCCGCCCGCGGTCGCGAAGCGGTGCCGCAGCCCGCGGACGGCGACGGCGACGGCGACCCCCATGGGGACACGATGCCCCAGCCGGCACGCCAACGGGCCGCGGGTGGGGCAGGCTGTCGGCCCCATGCTGGCCTACGTCCGACGGGAGCACATCGACCGGTCGCCGGCGGCCGCCTTCCGGGTGCTCACGTCGGTCGAGACCACGCCGGGCTGGGCACCGGGCGTGCTGCGGGTCGAGCACGCCTCGCCGCTGCCGCTGCGGGCCGGCTCGGTGCTGCGCGAGGTCCGCCGGGTGCCGGCCGGCAAGGAGATCGAGACCGAGCTGACCGTGGTCGAGCTGGACCCGCCGGCCCGCTACGTCGTCGCCTCGCTCCTCGGTGACGTGCGCACGACGTGGACGTGGGAGATCGGCGAGCACGAGCGGGGCTGCTCGGTCGTGCTGACCTGCGAGGTGCAGGCCCCGCCGGCGGCCGCCCGCACCGCCCGCATGCTGGCCCGGGTCCTCCACCGCCAGGACCGCAAGCTGCTGAAGGCGTTCCGCCGCACGGTCGAGTCGCTGCCCTGACCGGTCGGGGCGCCCGACCGTTACCTTGCCGGGCATGGAGGAGCTCGTCGTCGAGACCGCGGCCGGCAAGGTCCGCGGTCGCCGGAGCCGGGGCGCGTGCACGTTCCGCGGCATCCCCTACGCCAGCCCCCCGGTCGGACCCCTGCGGTTCGCGCCGCCCCGGCCGGCCGAGCCCTGGGCCGGCGTCCGCGACGCCCTGGAGCTCGGCCCGGTCGCCTGCCAGCGCCCGTCCGGCCTCGAGGCCATGCTCGGCGCCCGTCGCCCCGAGATGTCCGAGGACTGCCTCACCCTGAACGTGTGGACCCCGGCGGCCGACGGCCGCCGGCGGCCGGTCCTCGTGTGGGTCCACGGCGGGGCGTTCGTCACCGGCAGCGGCGGCACTCCCTGGTACGACGGCGCCAACCTCGCCGCGAGGGACGTCGTCGTCGTCACCCTCAACTACCGGCTCGGCGCGCTCGGCTTCCTGCACCTCGAGGTCGTCGAGGGGTCGGGCAACGCCGGCATCCTCGACCAGGCCGCGGCGCTCGGGTGGGTGGCCGAGAACGTCGCCGCGTTCGGCGGCGACCCCGGCAACGTCACCGTGTTCGGCGAGTCGGCCGGCGCGATGAGCATCGGCGCCCTCCTCGGCCTGCCGGCGGCGCGCGGCCGGTTCGGGCGGGCCGTCCTCCAGAGCGGGGCCTGCGCCCACGTGTCCGAGCGGGAGGCCGCCGAGCGGGTCGCCCACGAGGTGCTGGCCGAGCTGGGCCGGCCGGCGTCGGTCGACGAGCTGCGGGCCGTCCCCGTCGAGGCCGTGCTCGAGGCCCAGGCCGCCGTGTCGGCGCGCCACGCCGCCGACCCCGTGTCCGGCCTGCCGTTCCAGCCCGTGGTCGACGGCGTCACCCTGCCCCGCCACCCCCTCGACGCCGTCACCGCCGGCGAGGCCGACGCCGACCTCGTCGTCGGCACCACCCTCGAGGAGGCCCGCCTCTTCACCCTGCTCGACCCGCGGCTGGCGTCCCTCGACGAGGCCCAGCTGTCGTCGTGGTGCGACCTCGCCTCCAACGGCACCGGCGCCGCCCCCGGCCGGGCCCTCGCCACCTACCGCCGGCGGCTGGCCGAGGCGCCGGTCCGGGCTGTGTGGGACGCCGTCCTCACCGACCGGGTCTTCCGCATCCCCGCCATCCGCCTGGCCGAGCGCCAGTCCCGCCACCGCCCGACGTTCATGTACCTGTTCACCTGGGCCACCCCCGCGTTCGGCGGCGCGCTCGGCAGCTGCCACGCGCTGGAGATCCCGTTCGTGTTCGACAACCTCGACGCCCCCGGCGCCGGGCTGTTCGTCGGCGAGGTGGGGCCGGGCATGCGGGCGATGGCCGCGGCGATGGCCGACGCCTGGGCCGCCTTCGCCCGCGACGGCCGACCCGAGGCGCCGGGCCTGCCCGAGTGGCCGCCCTACGACACCGACCGGCGGGCGACGATGGTCCTCGACGAGTCGCCCGAGGTGGTCGACGACCCCTTCGCCGACGAGCGCCTCGTGTGGGAGGAGCTCACCAGCGCCTGAGCCGGACCTCCCGGACGGTGTGGTCGGGGCCCTTGCAGAGCACGAGCCGGGCCCGGTCCTTCGTCGGGGCCACGTTCTCGTGCAGGTTGACGGCGTTGACCGTCGCCCAGATCGACCGGGCGGTGGCGACGGCCTCGTCGGGCGACAGGTCGCCGTAGCGGCGGAAGTAGGAGGACGGGTCGCGGAACACGGTCTCCCGGAACGTGAGGAACCGCTCGACGTACCAGCGCTCGATGTCGTCCTCGTCGGCGTCGACGTACAGCGAGAAGTCGAAGAAGTCGGACACGAACCGCCCCGGCCCGGCCTGGAGGACGTTGAGGCCCTCGACGATGAGGACGTCGGGGGACCGCACCCGCTCGACGGCCCCGGGGACGATGTCGTAGGCCAGGTGCGAGTAGACGGGGGCGGTGACCTCGGGGTCGCCGGCCTTCACGGCGGCGAGGAAGTCGACGAGGGCCCGCCGGTCGTAGCTCTCCGGGAAGCCCTTGCGGTGCATGAGCCCCCGCTCCTCGAGCACCCGGTTGGGGAGCAGGAACCCGTCGGTGGCGACGAGGTCGACCCTCGGGTGATGGGGCCAGCGGGCGAGCAGGGCCTGGAGGAGGCGGGCGGTCGTGCTCTTGCCGACGGCGACGCTGCCGGCGATGCCGATCACGTAGGGGACGCGGGCCGGCGGGGCGCCGAGGAACGTGTCGGTCACCTCGGTGAGCTGGCGGCTGGCGGCGACGTTGAGGTTCAGCAGGCGCGACAGCGGCAGGTAGACGTCGGCCACCTCGTCGAGCGTCAGCCGCTCGTTGATGCCCCGCAGGGTGGGCAGGTCGGCCTCGCCGATGGTCAGCGGGGTGGAGGCGCGCAGGCCGGACCACGTCGTGCGGTCGAAGACGAGGTAGGGCGTGGCCGGGTCGGTCACGACAGGCGGCAGACCGTGCCGCCCGCCGCCCGCACCAGCTCGCCGGGCGCGATCGGGAACACGTGCCGGGGCGTGCCGGCCGCCGCCCACACCACGTCGTAGTGGAGCAGGTCCTCGTCCACGAACGTCGGCATGGACGACGCGTGCCCGAACGGCGGCACGCCGCCGATGGCGAACCCGGTCGCCCGCCGGACCGCCTCGGCCCCGGCCCGCAGCACCTCGGTGCCGCCGGCGGCGGCGGCCAGCCTGGCCTCGTCCAGCCGGTTGGACCCGCTGACGAGGGCCATCACCGGCCGCCCGTCGACGAGGAAGGCGAGCGACTTCACGATCTGGCCGACCTCGACGCCGACGGCACGGGCCGCGTCGTCGGCCGTGCGGGTGCCCTCCGGGAACTCGCGGACGTCGACGGCCACGTCCCGCTCCCGCCCGGCGGCGACCACGGCGGCGACGCTCGCCGGCAGCCCGGCGGTCATGCCGGCACCCCGGCCAGGAAGTCGGCGATGGCGGCGGCGAACTCCGGCTTGGTCGGCACGTTGATGTGGTCGCCGGGCACGGTGACGGCCTTCGCCCCCGGGATGGCGGCGGCCAGGTCGCCGACCGCGCCCGCCATCGTGTCGGCCTCGCCGGCGACGACGAGGGTGGGCACGGGCACGGTGGAGAGGTCCGGGAGGGGCGGGGCCAGCGCCCGCTGCACGGCGGCGAGCGCGAAGCGGTCGGCCTTGGTCGCCTCGGCGAAGAACCGGAACGCCCTCGCCGTCGGGTCGGTGATCGTGCGGCGGTCCTCGGCCACCAGCCCGTCGGCGATGGCCCGGCGGTCGACCACCCCCCGCTGGAGCACCCGGCCGCCGACCCCGCCGAGCACGAGCGACCGCGCCCTCGGGTCGCCGATCGCCACCCGCAGCGCCGTGTACGCGCCCATCGAGTAGCCGGCCACGTGGGCGGCGTCGGCGCCGAGGTGGTCGAGCAGGGCGGACACGTCGTCGACCATGACGGTCCCCGCGTAGGAGGCGTCGTCATGGGGCTTGCCCGAGCGGCCGTGCCCCCTCGCGTCGGCGGCCACCACCCGCCACCCGGCGGCGGTCAGCGCCCCGACGACGCCGGGTCGCACCCAGTTGGTGTGCAGGTCCGCCGCGAACCCGTGCAGGAGCACCACCGGGACGGGTCGGGCGCCGTCCTCACCGAACACCTCGTAGTGCAGGAGCGTGCCGTCCGGGGCTTCGAGCTCGGGCACGGGCGGAGCCTGTCACACCCCGGTGGTTGACTGAGACCGTGCGCGAGTGGGTGGTGGCCGGTGGGCTGGTCGAGGGGCCGGGGGGCCTCCTGCTGGTGCGCAACCGGCGGGCCGGCGGCCGGTTCGACTGGACCCCACCCGGCGGGGTGGTCGAGGTGGGCGACGGCGAGTCGGTGGTCGACGGGCTGACGAGGGAGGTGCAGGAGGAGACGGGGATCCTGGTGACCGAGTGGGCCGGCCCGGTCTACGAGGTGACGGCCGAGGCGGCCGGCATGGGGTGGCGGCTGCGGGCCGAGGTCCACGTGGCCGTCCGCTACGAGGGCGACGTGGCGGTGGCCGATCCGGACGGCATCGTGGTCGACGCCGGGTTCTTCCCGCTCGAGGCGTGCGCCGAGCGGCTGGCCGGGTGCGACCCGTGGGTCAGGGAGCCGCTCGGGCAGTGGCTGGCCGAGCGGTGGGTGCCGCCCCGGGCGTTCGCCTACCGGGTCGACGGCGACCGCCGCGACGCCCTCCGGGTGGTCCGGCTGTGAGCCGCCCATGACGACCGCCGCGCCGCCGGGCGCATCCCATCGCGGTCGCGGGGCAGGCCCGCGCGGCGCGCCCGCGGACGCGTCGCCGGTCGGTCG
>DASWMK010000268.1 GCA_036399815.1 Acidimicrobiales bacterium | reverse complement strand
GACGGCGAGGCCGGCCGCCTGGGTGCGGCTCAGGCGCTCGTCGAGGACGACGCGGGCCAGCAGCACGGTGCCGGCCGGGTAGAGCGCGGCGAGGGCGGCGACCACCGACAGGAGGCCGGCCCGG
The DNA here is from genome assembly GCA_036399815.1 of Acidimicrobiales bacterium. NCBI lineage: Bacteria > Bacillati > Actinomycetota > Acidimicrobiia > Acidimicrobiales > Acidimicrobiales bacterium. The sequence goes on along the minus strand of DASWMK010000268.1, from coordinate 6,642 downwards.
CTGGCGGCGAGGAACAGCGCGTTGGCGGCGATGTCCAGCACGCCGGACAGGGCGACGAGGGGGCGGTCGGGCCGGGCGGCGAGCGGCGACCGGCGGGTGGCGGCGGCCAGCACGAGCAGGATGACGAGCGACGTCGGCCGGGACACGGCGACCGGCCACAGGCCGGCGTCGTCGCCGGTCTCGGACAGCAGCACGAACCCCGTCCCGAACCCGGCGCCGGCGCCGGCGGCGAGCAGCAGCTCGGTCCTCGGGGACGCAGCCGGCGGGCGCCCGGCGACGGTCTCGTCGCCGCCCGCCTCCGACGAGCCGGCGACGAGCACGACGGCCACGACGGCCAGCACCACGCCGAGCGCGGCAGGGGCGGCGGGGCGCTCCCCGGCGGCGACGACCCCCCAGGCGACGGGCAGGACGGCCGACCCGACGGCGGTGACCGGGGCGACCACGCTCATCCGCCCGACGGACAGGCCCCGGTAGAGGAACCCGACCGCCACGCAGCCGACCACGCCGACGCCGGCCCCGAGGAGGAGGTCGCGCCGGGTCGGGTCGGCGTCGGGGAGCACGGCGAGGACGACCGCCAGCAGGGTGATCCCGGCCGCCTGGGACGTCGCCATCACGGCGAGCACCGGGGACCGCCGCGAGGTCAGGCCGCCGAGGAAGTCGGCCGACCCGTACGCGGCCGCGACGGCGAGCCCGAGCAGGATGGCCACCGCCGGACGCTACCGGCGGGGCCGGTTCGCCCAGGCGGTCGGCGACGGCCGACGGGGCGGCCTTCCGGGCCGGGCCGGCTGCAGGATCGGGCGATCCTCCGGGCAGACTCGGACGTGCCGACCGTGGGTAGGACGAGTCACCGTCCGTGGGCGGCGTGACAGTGCCGCGCTCGGGCAACTACAGTGCGTGGTCGATAGGAGCCGGCTGGCGACCGGCCGTGGAGGGAGGTCGAGGTTCACATGCTGGCCCGTGAGGCCGCGGCGCCGACCCCGGCGCCCGTCGCACCACCCCTGCCGTCGGACCAGGACGCCAGCGGGCGCAGCTTCGGTCCCGAAGAGCTGGCCCTCGTGGCCGAGGTGCTGGACAGCGGCACGCTCACCAGCACCAAGGGCACGATGGTGCGCCGGTTCGAGGACGCCGTGGCCGGGCTGCTCGGCCTGCCGGCGGCGGTCGCCGCCGCGTCGGGCACGGCCGCCGTGCACGCCGCCGTCGCCGCCCTCGACCCCGAGCCCGGCGACGAGGTCGTCACCACCCCGATCACCGACATGGGCGCCCTCGCCCCGCTGCTCTACCAGGGCGCGATCCCGGTGTTCGCCGACGTCGACCCGGCCACCGGGAACGTCACCGCCGAGTCGGTGGCCGACCGGCTGTCGGACCGGACCAGGGCCGTCGTCGTCACCCACCTGTTCGGCAACCCGGCGCCGGTCGACGAGATCGCCGCCGTGGCGGCCGGGCACGGCGTGCCGGTCGTCGAGGACTGCGCCCAGGCCTGGCTGGCCCGCCGCCAGGGCCGCCTGGTGGGCACGTTCGGCCTGGCCGCCTGCTTCAGCCTCCAGCAGGGCAAGCACGTCACCTGCGGCGAGGGCGGCGTGGTCGCCACGTCCGACGAGGCGCTCGCCGACCGGGCCCGCCGGTGGGTCAACAAGGCCTGGGGCTACGGCGACGAGCACCCCGACCACACCTTCCTCGCCCTGAACGGCCGGCTGACCGAGCTCCAGGGGGCGGTCGCCCTCGCCCAGCTCGACCGGCTGGAGGCCGGGGTGGCCAACCGGATCGCGATGGCCGACCTGCTCACCGAGCAGCTGGCCGGGCTGGAGGGCCTCGAGCCGCCGACGGTGGCCCCCGGCGACACCCACTCGTACTGGCGCTACGCCGTGATGGTCGACCCCGAGGTCGTCCCCGGCGGCGCGCCCGCCCTCGGCGCCGCCCTGCGGGCCTGGGGGGTGCCGTCGGCGCCCCGCTACATCCAGAAGCCGGCCTTCCGCTGCCAGGTGTTCGCCGAGCAGCGCACGTTCGGCGACAGCCGCTGGCCGTTCACCCTGGCCCGGCCCGAGGCCGTGGACTACCGGGCCGAGCGCTTCCCCGGCACGTTCGCCGCCCTCGACCGCGTGCTCGTGCTCTCCTGGAGCGAGCGGCTGACCGAGGCGCACGTGGACCACCTGGCGACCGCCCTGCGGGCCGCCCTCGCGGAGGTGCGGGGCTGATGCCCCGCCCGCTGCGGTTCGCGCTGGTCGGCGCGGGCGCCATCGCCCAGACGTGGGCGCAGGCCTTCCGCCTGGCCGACGGGGTCGACCTCGTCGCCGTGGTCGACGTCCGCCGCGAGCTGGCCGACCTGCTGGCCGAGCAGACCGGCTCCCGGGCCTGCGGGTCCGTCGACGAGCTGCTGGCCGGCAACGGGGTCGACGCCGCCGTGGTCTGCACGCCGCCGGCCAGCCATCCCGAGGTCGCCGTGTCGCTCGTCGACCACGGCGTGGCCGTCCTGTGCGAGAAGCCGCTCGCCGTCGACCTCGTCGGCGCCCGCAAGCTGCTCGCCGCGGCCGAGGCGCAGGACGTGATCCTGACGATGGCGTCGAAGTTCCGCTTCGTGGAGGACCTCGTGCGGGCCCGCAGCCTCGTCGCCTCCGGGATCCTCGGCGAGATCGTGCAGTACCGCAACACGTTCGCCTCCCGGGTGGACATGCGCTCCCGCTGGAACGGCGACCCGGCCGTGTCCGGCGGCGGCGTGATCATCGACAACGGGACCCACTCGGTCGACATCGCCCGCTACCTCCTCGGCCCGGTCACCGAGGTGCTGGCCGTCGAGAGCCGCCGGGTGCAGGGCCTGCCCGTGGAGGACACGGCCACCCTGCTGCTGCGGACCGAGTGCGGCGCCGTCGGGACCATCGAGCTGTCGTGGGCCATCGACAAGCAGCGCGACGACTACGTGGAGGTGGACGGCACCGAGGGCGTGCTCCGGGTCGGGTGGCGGGCGTCCGCCTTCCGCCGCCACGCCAGCCCCACGTGGGTCGACTTCGGCAACGGCTACGACAAGGTCGTGGCCCACGCCCGCCAGCTCGAGAGCTTCGCCGGCGCCGTGCGGGGCGTCGGCGACCTGCTGATCACGCCGGAGGACGCGCTGGCGTCGGTGGCCGTGGTCGAGGCCGCCTACCGCTCCATGGAGTCGCGGCGCTGGGTCGCGGTCGGGTCGGTGGACCCGGCTGCGTGAGCGCCCCGTTCGTCCATCCGACGGCGATCGTGGAGGACGGGGTGGAGGTGGGCGAGGGGACGGCGGTGTGGAGCCACGTCCACCTGCGCTCGGGCGCCCGGATCGGCCGGCAGTGCATCGTCGGGGAGAAGACCTACGTCGCCGGCGGGGTCGTGGTCGGCGACCGGGTGAAGATCAACGCGCTCGCCTACCTGTGCGCCGGGGTGACGATCGAGGACGGCGTGATGGTGAGCGCCGGCGTGGTGTTCACCAACGACCGCTACCCGCGCGCCGCCACGCCGGACCTGCTGGAGCTGCGGCCGTCGGAGGCCGACGAGTCGACCCTGCCGACGATCGTGCGGCAGGGGGCGACCATCGGGGCCGGCGCCGTCGTCGGCTGCGGCATCGAGGTCGGCCGGTTCGCCATGGTCGGCATGGGGTCGGTCGTGACCCGCACGGTGCCGGAGTTCCACCTCGTGGTCGGCAACCCGGCCCGGCCGGTGGCGCTCGTCTGCCGGTGCGGCGAGCCGTGGCGGCGCTTCGCGGACGGCCGGGCGTCGGAGGGCGCGGCCGCCTGCCCGGCCTGCGAGCGGCGCTACGCGGTCGTCGACGGCGGGGTGGTCGAGCAGTGACGCACTGGGGGGTCGTCGGCGGCGGCATGCTCGGGCTCACCCTGGCCCACCGGCTGGCCCAGGCCGGCCACCGCGTGACCGTGCTCGAGGCGGCCCCGACCCTCGGCGGCCTGGCGTCGGCGTGGAGCCTCGACGGGGTGGTGTGGGACCGGCACTACCACGTCACCCTCCTTTCCGACGCCCGCCTGCGCGCCCTGCTGGCCGAGCTCGGGCTGGAGGACGAGCTGCGCTGGAAGGAGACCCGCACCGGCTGCTGGGCCGACGGCCGGCTCCACTCGGTGTCGAACACGGTCGAGTTCCTGCGCTTCCCGCCGCTGCGCATGGTCGACAAGGTCCGCCTGGGCGCCACGATCGTCTACGGGTCCCGCATCCGGGACGGCCGGCGCCTGGAGCAGGTGCCGGTGGGCGACTGGCTGGCCCGCTGGTCGGGCCGCCGCACCTACGAGCGGTTCTGGCTGCCGCTGCTGCGCTCGAAGCTCGGCGAGAACCACCGCCACGCGTCCGCGGCGTTCATCTGGGCGACCATCCAGCGGCTGTACGCGGCCCGGCGCAGCGGCCTGAAGAAGGAGCTGTTCGGGTACGTGCCCGGCGGCTACGCCCGCGTCCTCGACCGCTTCGGCGACCTGCTGGCCGGCGAGGGGGTCGAGGTCGTCACCGGCGCGAGGGCCGCCGCCGTCGAGCGCCGGGGCGACGGGGTCGAGGTCGACCTCGTCGACGGGCCCACCCGCCGCTTCGACCGGGTCGTCGTCACCGCCGCCGCGCCCCTCGCCGCCCGGCTGTGCCCGCAGCTCGGCGACGAGGAGCGCCGCCGGCTGGAGGCCGTGCGCTACCAGGGGATCGTCTGCGTGAGCCTGCTGCTGCGCCGGTCCCTCGGCCCCTACTACCTCACCTACCTGACCGACGACGACCTGCCGTTCACGGCCATCGTCGAGATGACGACCCTCGTCGACCGCGAGCAGCTGGACGGCCACTCGCTCGTCTACCTCCCGAAGTACGTCACCCCCGACGACCCGCTGCTCGACGCGCCCGACGACGAGATCGTCGAGGGCTTCCTGCCCTACCTCCGCAAGGTGCACCCCGACCTGGCCGACGAGGACGTGCGCTGCGCCAGGGTGTCGCGGGTCCGCCACGTCCTCGCCGTGTCGACCCTCGGGTACTCCGACGCCCTGCCGCCGACGACCACGTCGGTGCCGGGCCTGCACCTCGTCAACAGCGCCCACATCGTGAACGGGACCCTCAACGTCGACGAGACGGTCCGGCTGGCCGAGCGGGCAGCTGGGGAGCTGGCGGCGGCCGGGTGAGCCGCCGCCAGCGCCCGCCGGCCAGCCTCTCCCTGGACCTCGACAACGCCTGGTCGTACCTGAAGACCAGGGGCGACGACGCCTGGCGGTCGTGGCCCAGCTACCTCGACGTGGTCGTCCCCCTGGCCCTCGACCTGCTGGCCGGGCTCGACCTGCGCATCACGTTCTTCGTCGTCGGCCGGGACGCCGAGGAGCCGGCCGACGGCGCCGCGCTCCGCGCCATCGTCGCCGCCGGCCACGAGGTCGGGAACCACTCGTTCCTCCACGAGCCGTGGCTCCACCGCTACGACGACGAGCGCCTGGAGGACGAGCTGGACCGGGCCGAGGCGGCCATCGAGGCGGCCGTCGGCGTGCGGCCGACCGGCTTTCGGGGGCCGGGCTACAGCGTGTCCGAGCCGCTGCTGCGGTCCCTCGCCCGCCGGGGCTACGCCTACGACGCGTCGACCCTGCCGACCTTCGTCGGCCCCGTCGCCCGGGCCTACTACTTCCGGACCGCCCGCCTGACCGAGGAGCAGAAGGCCGAGCGGTCGGCGCTGTTCGGGGCGGCGGCCGACGGCCTGCGCCCGGTGGCGCCCTACCGCTGGGACCTGCCCGAGGGCCGGCTGCTCGAGATCCCGGTGACCACGTTCCCGGGGGCCAGGGTGCCGATGCACCTCAGCTACGTGCTCTACCTGGAGCGGGTGGGCCGGCGGGCGGCGACCGCCTACTTCTCCGCCGCCCTGGCCGCCTGCCGGGCCGCCGGCGTGGGCCCGTCGATCCTGCTCCACCCCCTCGACCTCGTCGGCGCCGACGACCTCGGCGAGGCCGGCGGCGGGCTGCGCTTCTTCCCGGGGATGGACCTCCCCGGCGAGCGCAAGCGCGACCTCGTCCGGGCCTGCCTGGCGACGATGGCCGAGCGCTTCGAGGTGCTGACCCTCGGCGGCCACGCGGCGCGGCTGGCCGGCGCCGACCTGCCCGTCGTCGCCCCCCGGTTCCGCCAGACGGCCGGGCGATGAGCCGGGCGGCCACCGCCGGCCTCGTCCTCCTGTTCCTCGCCGGCCTGCTCGTCAACGCCGTCGACCTGGCCCGCCCGGCCGACCGGTCGGCGGCCCGGCCGGGCGACCCGACCCCCCAGGTGTTCCGGGACTACCGGGACACGGCCTACTGGCCGGTCCGCGACCTCGTCGCCGGCAACAACCCCTACGACGTCCACGGCTACCTCGACCGCCGGCCCGGCCTCCAGGAGTTCGGCCTCTACCTGCCGGCCTGGCTGCTGCTCGCCCTGCCCCTCGCCGTGCTGCCCTACGACCTGGCCAAGGTCGCCTACCTCGGCGTGCTCCTCCTGCTCGCCCTCGGCTTCGGCTGGGCGCTCGTGCGGGTGTCGGGCCGGCGGGCCCCAATGCCCGTCCTGCTCGGCGTGGTCGGCGCCGTCCTGCTGTGCGCGCCCGGCCAGGCGACCCTGTACCTCGGGCAGGCCACCTTCCAGGTCATGCTCGGCGTGGTCGTCGCCGTCCACCTCGCGGCCCGGCGCCCCGGCCTCGCCGGCCTGGGCGTGGCC
>DASWMK010000267.1 GCA_036399815.1 Acidimicrobiales bacterium | reverse complement strand
CCGCCGTGCACGACTGGTGCGGCCTGGCCGCGGAGGTCGCCGCGTTCGTCGCCGGCCTGCACCGGCTCGACGCCGCGGGCGCGCCGCCGGCCGGCCCGAGGGGCGGGCCGCTCGCGCCCCACGACGGCGAGGTCCGCCGGGCCGTCGCCGGCCTGGCCGGGCTGGTCGACACCGGCCGGGCCGTGGCCGTGTGGGAGGACGCGCTGGCCGCCGGTCCGTGGCCGGGCCCGCCGGTGTGGGTCCACGGCGACCTGCTGCCCGGCAACGTGCTCGCCCGCGGCGGCCGGCTGGCCGGGGTGGTCGACTGGGGCGCGGCGGGCGCCGGCGACCCCGCCTGCGACGCCATGCTGGCCTGGTCCCTGCCCGCCGGGGCCAGGGCGGTCTTCCGGGCCGGGGCGGAGCTCGACGACGCCGCCTGGGCCAGGGCCAGGGGCTGGGTCGTGCAGCAGGCGGCGCTGTTCATCCCCTACTACGCCCGCACCATCCCGGCCGGCGTCGAGGCCGCCCGCCGCCGGCTCGACGCCGCCCTCGCCGGCTGAGGCCCGGCACTACGGTCGCGGCCATGGCGAACGTCGAACCGATCCCCTCCGACTACCCGAGGGTCATCCCGTACCTGAGCATCGACGGCGCCGCCGAGGCGATCCGGTTCTACTGCGACGTCCTCGGCGCGACCGAGCGGGTCCGCATGGACGCGCCGGGCGGCAAGGTCGGCCACGCCGAGCTCGACGTCGACGGGTCGGTGATCATGCTGGCCGACTCGTTCCCGGACATGAGCCCGCCCACCCCGCGCGCCCTCGGCGGCACCCCGGTGACCCTGATGGTGTACGTGGCCGACGTGGACGCCGTGCACGCGAGGGCCCTCGCGGCCGGGGCCACGGAGGTCTCCCCGGTGCAGGACCAGTTCTACGGCGACCGCTCCGGCCAGTTCGAGGACCCCTTCGGCCACCGGTGGCACGTCGCCTCCCACGTCGAGGACGTGTCGCCCGAGGAGATGGAGCGGCGGATGGCGGCGCAGCAGGGCGGCGGCTGAGGCGGCCCGGATGGCCGAGGTCCTCCTGTTCCACCACGCGCTCGGGCTGACCCCCGGCGTCCACGCCTTCGCCGAGGAGCTGCGCCGGGCCGGCCACACCGTGCACGTGCCCGACCTGTTCGACGGCCGCACGTTCGACGACCTCGGGGCCGGCGTGGCCCACGCCGAGGAGATCGGCTTCGGCGAGGTCGTCGAGCGGGGCGTGCGGGCCGCCGACGGGCTGCCCGAGGCGCTCGTCTACGCCGGCTTCTCGCTCGGCGTGCTGCCGGCCCAGAAGCTGGCGCAGACCCGGCCAGGGGCCCGCGGCGCCCTGCTGTTCCACTCGTGCGTGCCCGCCTCCGAGTTCGGCCCGTGGCCGCCGGAGGTGGCCGTGCAGGTCCACGCCATGGAGGCCGACCCCTGGTTCGTGGACGAGGGCGACCTCGAGGCGGCCAGGGAGCTGGTCGACGCCGTGCCGAACGGCGAGCTGTTCCTGTACCCGGGCGACGGGCACCTGTTCGCCGACCCGAGCCGGCCGGCGCACGACCCGGACGCCGCCTCGCTGCTGACCCGGCGCGTCCTGGACTTCCTCGCCGCCAGGGGATGACCACCAGGGTGCGGCGCCTCGGCCGGGACGAGGCCCGCCGCATCGCCGTCCGGGCCCAGCTCCTCGACGCCGAGCGCCCGCCCGACCTCGCCACCGTCGTCGACCGGCTGACCCTGCTCCAGCTGGACCCGACGGCGGCGGTGGCGCCGAGCGCCGACCTCGTCGCCTGGAGCCGCCTCGGCGACCGGTACGACCCGGCCGAGCTGCGGCGGGGGCTCGAGGTCGACCGCACCCTGTTCGAGCACCGGTCCCAGGAGGCGCCGACCGAGCCGGCCGTCGCCATGGTCCGGCCGATGTCGAGCCTGGGCCTGTTCCTCGCCGACATGGCGGCCGCCCCCCGGTACGCCTCGGCCCGCGACTGGCTGGCGGCCAACGACGGCTTCCGCCGGCGGGTGCTCGACCGCCTCAGGGAGGCCGGCCCCCTCCAGTCCCGCGACGTCCCCGACACCTGCGAGGTGCCGTGGGCGTCGAGCGGGTGGACGAACGACCGCAACGTCACCCAGATGCTCGAGATCCTCGCCGCCTGCGGTGAGGTGGCGGTGGCCGGGCGGCGGGGCCGCCAGCGCCTCTGGGACGTCGCCGAGCGGGTGTACCCGCCCGGCGTCGTGGCCGTGCCGGCCGACGAGGCCCGCCGCGCCAGGGACGAGCGTCGCCTCCGGTCCCTCGGCGTCGCCCGCCCGCAGGCCGTCGGCGACGCCGGCGCGCCCGTCGAGGTCGAGGGCACGGCGGGGGAGTGGCGGCTCGACCCCGACGCCACGGCCGACGGGTTCGGGGGGCGCACGGCGCTGCTGTCGCCGTTCGACCGGCTGGTCCACGACCGGCTGCGGGCCGCCGAGCTGTTCGACTACGAGTACACCCTGGAGATGTACAAGCCGAGGGCGCAGCGGCGCTGGGGGTACTTCGCGCTGCCGGTGCTGCACGGCGACCGCCTGGTCGGCAAGAAGGTCGACGCCACCGCCGACCGGAAGGCGTCCCTGCTCCGGGTCGACGCGGTGCACGAGGACGTCCCGTTCACCCCGGCCGTGCGCGGCGCCGTCGACGACGAGCTGCACGCGCTCGCCGCCTGGCTCGGCCTCGCCGAGGTCCACTTCGCCTGACCGGCCGCCGCCGCCACCCGCCACACTCGCGGCATGCGACGGAGCGACCCCTCGTGACCCGCGGACGGGACTTCCGCCAGGTCGACGTGTTCTCGGCCGAGCCGTACCTCGGGAACCCGGTGGCGGTCGTGCTCGACGGCGACGGCCTCGACGACGACGCCATGCGGCGGTTCGCGGCGTGGACGAACCTCTCCGAGACGACGTTCGTGGTGCCACCGTCGTCGCCCGGCGCCGACTACGGCCTGCGCATCTTCACGCCGAGCGGCGAGCTGCCCTTCGCCGGCCACCCGACGCTCGGCTCGGCCCACGCCTGGCTGGAGGCCGGTGGCTCGCCCGCCTCGGCCGACCTCGTCGTGCAGGAGTGCCCGATCGGGCTGGTCGAGCTGCGCCGGACGGGCGGCGGCCTGGCCTTCGCGGCCCCCGAGCTGCGCCGCACCGGGCCGCTCGAGGACGAGGTGCTCGGGCGCGTCGTCGCCGCCCTCGGCGTGGCGGCGGAGGACGTCGTCGCCCACCAGTGGGTCGACAACGGCCCCGGCTGGGCCGCCGTCCGGCTGCCGTCGGCCCGCCACGTGCTCGCCCTCGACCCCGACGACGAGCTCATGCGCGACCTGATGGTCGGCGTCGTCGGCGACCACGAGGACGGCGGCGGGCACCGCTACGAGGTGCGGGCGTTCGCGCTGCCCGCCGGCGTGCGGGAGGACCCGGTCACCGGGAGCCTGAACGCCGGCCTGGCCCAGTGGCTGACGGGGGCCGGCGAGGCGCCGGCGTCCTACACGGTGAGCCAGGGGACCCGCCTCGGGCGCCGGGGGGTCGTCCGCATCGAGGCCGTCGACGGCCGGGTGTGGGTGGGCGGCGCCAGCGTCACCTGCATCCGGGGCACGGTGGACCTGTAGGTCGCCGGGCGGGGCCCGCCGGCGTGGTACACCTTGCGCCGCGCTGGCGCGGCGAGGAAGGCGGAGGACGATGACCGACAGTCGGCGGGTCCACACGGTGGTCGACAGCCCCGTCGGGCCGCTCACGCTCGTGGCCGAGGACGGCGACCTCGTCGGGCTGTGGATGCAGGGCCAGGCCCACCGGCCGCCGACGACCACGTTCGGGCCGCGGCGAGACGAGCCGTTCGCCGAGGTGACCGAGCAGCTGGCGGCCTACTTCGACGGCCGGCTGACCACGTTCTCGGTGCCGGTGCGCCTCGAGGGCACCCGCTTCCAGCGGGCCGTGTGGCAGGCCCTGCGCGACGTGCCCTACGGGACGACGGTCTCCTACGGCCAGCTGGCGGCCAGCATCGGCTACCCCGACGCCGTGCGGGCCGTCGGCGCCGCCAACGGCCGCAACCCGGTGCCGATCGTCGTGCCCTGCCACCGGGTGGTGGCCTCGGACGGCCGGCTGACCGGCTACAGCGGCGGCCTCGACCGCAAGCGCTGGCTCCTCGCCCTCGAGGCCGGGCGGCCGATCCTGCCCGCCGCCTGACCGCCGCCCCGGCGGCCGCCGGTTCCCGTTTCCCCCGGCGGGTAGGTCTGGGTGGTGCGACGGGCTGGCGTGGTGAGCGCAGCGGTCGGGCACGGCCCTGGCGACCACGTCTGCTGGGTGTACGACGGCGAGGAGGCCTGGCGCGACCTGGCCGCCGTCTTCCTCCACGACGGCGCCCCGGCCCACGACGGCCTGCTCTACGTGGGCGGCAAGGACGAGGCCGGCCTCCTCGACGACCTCGCCGGGCTGCCGGGCCGGGACCGGATGGTGCGCACCGGGCAGCTGCGGGTGCTCCCCCTCGACCGACCCGACGGGCGGCGGTCGGCGTTCGAGGGCGAGCGCCACCTCGCCACCTACCGCTCCGAGTCCGACCGGGCGCTGGCCGCCGGCTACCGCAGCCTCCGGGTGGCCGTCGACCTGTCGCCCCTCGCCGCCGGCCCGGCCGACGGGCCCCGCCTGGCGGCGTTCGAGCTGCTCGTCGACGCGCTGGTCGACCGGGCCCCGCTGTCCGCGCTCTGCGGGTACGACGCCGCCGTCGTCCACCGGACGGCGACCGACGACGCCGCCCTCGTCCACCCCCTCCGCAACGACGGCCCCCACGGGCCGGCCGGCGCCGTGTACGCCGACGGGCCCGGCCGGTGGCGGCTGACCGGCGAGATCGACGCCGCCGCCCACCTCGCGCTGGAGTCGGCCCTCGCCTCCCTCCCCGCCACCGCCGACGTGCACTTCGACCTCGCCGACCTCGACTTCATCGACCTGCGGGCCACGAGGGCGCTCGTCCGCCTGGCCGGGCGGCTCCGGCCCGGCCGCCGCCTCGTGCTCCACGACCCGCCCGAGATCCTGAGCCTGATCCTCGAGTCGGGCTGGGGCGACGTCCCCGCCCTCCAGGTCGTGCCCTCGTGACGGGGCCCCTCGTCCACAACGCGGTGGTGTTCGGCGCCGACGACGAGCTCGTCGCCAAGGTCGTGCCGTTCCTGCGGGCCGGCGTGGCCGCCGGCGAGCCGGTGCTGCTCGGCGTCGACGACCACGAGCGGCGGCTCCTGCTCGACGGTCTCGGCTCCGAGGACGGGGTGACCGTGCTCGACGGCGACCACTACGCCCGCCCGTACCGGGCCGTGCGGCGGAACCGCCGCACCTACGACGAGCTGCTCGGCGCCGGCGCCCCCCGCGTCCGGGTGGTCGGGGCGCCGTCGCCCGCGCCGGAGAGCTGGCACCAGTGGTGCCGGTACGAGGCGGTGATGAACCACGTCGCCGGCGACCTGCCCGTGTGGGCCATGTGCCTGTACGACCGGCGCGCCGCGACCGGGCGGGTGCTGGCCGACGTCGCCCGCACCCACCCCCACGTCGCCGGCCCCGACGGGTCGCCCGAGCCGAACCCCGACTACACCGACCCGGCGGAGTTCCTCGCCGAGCGGGGCCGGGAGGACGTCGACCCGGTCGAGCAGACCCCGCCGGGCCTGCACCTGGCCGACCCGTCCCCTCCCGCCGCCCGGCGCGGCGTGCAGGCGCTGGCCGCGACCACGGGCCTGTCGGCGCGGGCCCTCGACGGCCTGTCCCTCGCCGTCACCGAGGTCGTCACCAACGCGCTCGTGCACGG
>DASWMK010000266.1 GCA_036399815.1 Acidimicrobiales bacterium | reverse complement strand
GGTCGTCGGCGGGCCGCCGGCGCCCGGCACGTCGGGCCGGCCGACGGGTCAGTCCCCGGCATGGCGGCGCACCTCCCGGCGGAGGCGCTCGGTGACCCGAGCGGCCGCGCTCGCCACCTCGTGGGACTCCAGCCGCCGGGGCCTCGGCAGGTCGAGCGGGAACACCTCGGCCACCCGGCCGGGCCGGCTGGTGAGCAGCACGACCCGGTCGCCCAGCCGCGCCGCCTCCCGCACGTTGTGGGTGACGAACACGACGGTCAGCCCGCGCTCGGACCACAGCCGCTCGAGCTCGTCGTGCAGCAGGTCGCGGGTCATGGCGTCGAGGGCGCCGAAGGGCTCGTCCATCAGCAGCACGTCGGCGTCCTGGGCGAAGGCCCGGGCCAGCGCCACCCGCTGGCGCATGCCGCCCGACAGCTCGTGGGGCTGGCGGTCGGCGAACCCGCCGAGGTGGACCGACTCCAGCAGCTCCCTGGCCCGCTCGCGGCGGCCGGCCTTCGGCACCTTGCGCAGCTTGAGCGCCAGCTCCACGTTCTGGAGCGCGGTCAGCCACGGGAACAGGGCCGCCTCCTGGAACATCAGCGCCGTGCGGCCCCGCACGTCGACCGAGCCGGCCGTCGGCGTGTCGAGGCCGGCGAGGAGGTTCAGCATCGTGCTCTTGCCGCAGCCCGAAGCGCCGAGGAGGCAGCAGAACTCGCCCTGCCGCACCTCGAACGAGACGCGGTCGAGCGCCTGGACCGACCCCGCCCCCTGGCCGAACACCTTCGTCACGCCGGAGGCGACGACGGGAGGCGGCACGACGGCCGCCTCCCGGGTCGCGTCGACGGACGGCGACGTGCGCTGCCCGACGGTCACAGGCCGTCCACCGCTTCCCCGCCGTCGTCGCCCAGCACCTCGTTGAGCAGGCTCAGGTCGTAGATGCCCGGGCTGCGCAGGTCGACCTCGTCGAGCAGGCCGGCGGCGACGGCGTCGTCGGCCGACTGCTGGAGGGAGGACGCGATCGGGTCGACGGTGAACGTGAGGTTCCCCCACGAGGCGCTCAGCACCTCGGGGGCGATCTCCTGGTCGGTGATCGACAGGATCTCGGCGGCGACGTCGGCCTGGGCGCGGTCGGCGTCCTCGTTCACGAACCGGTCGGCCTCGACGACGCCACGGACGAGGTCGAGCACGATGTCGCGGTGGTCGTCCAGGTAGTCCTTGCGGACGATCAGGTGGGTGGTGACGTACTCGCCGCCGGTCGACTCCCACAGGTCGCGCTCGTCCACGAGCACCTTGCCGTCGCCCTCCTGCACCATGCGGGTCGCCCACGGCTCGGGGACCCAGGCGCCGTCGATCTCGCCGGCCACGAACTGGTCGAGCGTGTCGGCGTTGGACTGCGGGACGATCTCGACGTCGCCCCCGCCCTCGGGGGTGGTCTCGAGCCCGTTGTCGGCCAGCCAGGTGCGCAAGGCGACGTCCTGGGTGTTGCCCAGCTGCGGGCTGGCGACGCTGCGGCCGCGGAGGTCGTCGGGACCGTCGATGTCCGGCTTCACGACGAAGAAGGCGCCGCCCGACGTGGCGCCGGAGATGATGCGGACGGCCTCGCCGTCGGACTGCGCGTACGCGTTCACCGCCGGGTTCGGCCCGATGAACGTGGCGTCGACGGCGCCGGACAGGAGGGCCTCGACCGCCTCGGGGCCGGCGTTGAAGGTCGCCGTCTCGAGCTTCGTGTCGCCGAGCGCCTCCTGGAAGATGCCCTCGTGGACGCCGACCAGCGCGGTCGCGTGCGTCACGTTGGGGAAGTAGCCGAGCGACAGCGTCTCGCCGCCGCTGTCGCCGCCGGCCGCCGTCGAGCTGCCGCCGTCGTCGTCGCCGCCGCACGCCGCCAGCGAGGCGACGAGCGCCAGCGCGAGCACGGCGGCCAGCAGATGCCTGAAACGGAACACGGGTGCCTCCAGTTCATCGGCCCGCGGGCCGCCGGCGAGCGGCGGTCCCTCCCAGCGGAGCCGAATGTCAAGTTTGTCGACCGTATTGGTGAAGAATTTCTTCACCAGAATGGTAGAGAAACGGAGGCGATGTCAAGCATGATGGCGACGTGAGGGTCACCGCGAGAGTCGACTACGCCGTCCGGGCCATGGCCGAGCTGGCCGCGGCCGAGCCGGGGCGGCCCGTGAAGGCCGAGCGCCTGGCGGCCGCGCAGGGCGTGCCGCCCCGCTTCCTCGAGAACCTGATGGGCGCGCTGCGCCACGGCGGGCTGGTCGTGTCCCAGCGGGGCGCCGACGGCGGGTACGCGCTCGCCCGCCCGGCCTCGGCCATCGTGCTGGCGGACGTGATCCAGGTGATCGAGGGGCCGATCGCCGACGTGCGGGGCGTCGACCCCTCGCTCCTCACCTACGGGGGCGCGGCGGCCTCGCTCGCCGACGTGTGGGACCGGGTGCGCACCGAGATCGTGGAGCTGCTCTCGTCGATCACGCTGGCCGACATCGCCGCGGGCGGGGCGGCGGGGCCGCCGGTCGCCGCCGGGACGGTCACGGCCGAGGCCGGCGCCGCCCGGTGAGCCCGGGTCGGGGCCGAGGCCGGCGGCCGGTCAGCCTGGGACGCGCCTGAGGACGGCGCCGCCCGGTGAGCCTGGGTCGGGCCCGAGGCCGGCGGCCCGTCAGCCCGGGACGCGCCTGAGGACCGCGCCGCCCGGTGAGCTCGGGGGTGTGCGGCGGTCGGGCGCCCCCAAGCGGTCCTGGCGGCGCGGGCGTCCGTTCGTCAGTGCGGCTGCCAGGCGTCGGCGTCGGCGGTGAGCTCCTCGACGACCGGGGGGAGGCGGCCCGTGGCCACGTCGGCCAGGGTGACGGCCTCGAGCACGGCCCGCAGGTTGGCCCGCACGGCGATCCAGACCTCCTGGAGCGACTTGGCCGCTCCGTGGTACTCCAGCGCGTCGGGGCGGGTGCCGCGGACGTCGGCCAGCGGGCCCTCGACGACCCGGATGATGTCGGCGATCACGATGCGGTCGGCCGGGCGGGCCAGCCAGTAGCCGCCCTCCGCGCCCCGCTGGCTGGCGACGAGGCCGCCGTGGCGGAGGTCGGCGAGGATGTTCTCGAGGAAGCGCAGCGGCACCTTCTGGGCCGACGCCAGCTGCTCGCCCTTCACCGGGCGGCCCGGGTCGGCGGCGGCGAGCTCGACCATCGCCCGCACCGCGTAGTCGACCTTGGCCGTCACTCGCACCCGGGCATTGTGCACCGGACGGCCGGCCCGGGGCGGCGGGGCCGTATCGTCGAGCTCGTGGGCCGACCGATCGCCATCGTGCCGTCCGTGCTCCCGGCCGACTTCTCCCGCCTCGGCGAGGAGTGCGCGGCGCTCGAAGCGGCCGGCGCCGACCGCATCCAGTGGGACGTGATGGACGGCCACTTCGTGCCGAACCTCACCGTCGGCCCGGACGTGATCGCGGCCGTGCGGCCCGTGGTCGGGCTGCCCTTCGAGGCCCACCTGATGGTCACCGACCCCGACGCCCTGCTCCCCCGCTGGGTCGAGGCCGGCTGCGAGATGGTGATCGTCCACGCGGAGGCGCCCCGGCACCTGCACCGCACGCTCGGCGCCGTGCGGGAGGCGGGCGCGCGCGTGGGCGTGGCGCTGAACCCGGCGACGCCGGCAGCCGCGGTCGCTCACGTGCTCGACCTGGTCGACCAGGTGCTGGTCATGACCGTCAGCCCCGGCTTCGGCGGCCAGGCCTACCTCGCGACCATGGAGCCGAAGATCGCCGAGGTCCGGCGGCTGCTCGAGGTGGCCGGGCGGAACGGCGAGGTCGACGTCGAGGTGGACGGCGGCATCGCCCCGGCCACCGTCGCCGGGGCCGCGGCCGCCGGCGCCAACGTCCTCGTCGCCGGCTCGGCCCTGTTCCGCGACCCGGAGGGCCTGGCCCACGCCGTCGCCGACCTCCGCCACCGGGCCGAGGACGCCGCCGCGGCTTGACGCGGCGTGGTCAGCGGGCGCCGGCGGGCTCGGTGCTCGTCGTCACCAGGCGCCTCACCTCCTCGATCGCCGCCGGCAGGTCGGGCACCTCGCGCTCGATCGCCCCGCCGGGCCGGGCGAACACGAGGACGGCCCGCTCCACCGGCCGGTCGAGGACCGACGACAGGGCGGCGGCGTAGGCGGCGGCCTGGAGGCGGTGGTGGCCGGCGGCGGCGTCGACCTCCGCCTCGGTGGCGACCGCGTCGGTCTTGTAGTCGACGACGACCAGTCCCCCGCCCGGGGTCTCGGCCAGCAGGTCGACGACCCCCTCGACCACGCCGCCGCCGACGGGTGCGGCGACGGGTACCTCCCGCCACCACCGGCC
>DASWMK010000265.1 GCA_036399815.1 Acidimicrobiales bacterium | reverse complement strand
CATGGCCGCCCGCACGCCCTCGGCGATGATCCCCGGCGTCTCCCCCGGCGCCCGGCCCCGCAGGTTCCGGTCGTCGCGGGTGACGACGTGGTCGAAGTGGCGGGCGGCCACCTTGCCGAGCTCCCGCATGTCCTCGTCCCGCCGGTCGCCGGCCGTGGCGATCACCCCGATGCGGCGGTGGACCTCGATGTCGCCGGGCGGGGGCTCGGCCATCTGCTCCACGAAGTCGCCGAGCAGGCGCATGGCCGCCGGGTTGTGGGCGTAGTCGATCACCACCCGCACGCCGTGCAGGTCGAACACGTTCAGCCGGCCGGGGGCCAGGTAGTACGACGTGGTGAACGTGCGCAGGCCCTGGCGGATGTCGTGCAGGTGGGCGCCGGCGGCGTAGGCGGCGGCCGCGGCGGCGAGCGCGTTCTGCACGTTCATGCGGGCCCGGCCCTCGAACGTCGACGGCAGCAGGTGCGACCAGGCGAGCGGCATCGACTTGCGCCCGTGGCGGATGACGATCATGTCCCCGAGCGAGCCGGGCTCGAGCACGACGGCCCGGCCGCCCCGCCGGCAGTGGTCGTCGACCAGCTCCGAGTCCGGCCGCATCGAGAACCAGATCACCTGGCCGCTGCACGCCCGGCGCATGCCGGCGACGAGCGGGTCGTCGGCGTTGAGCACGGCGAAGCCGTCCCGGGGGACGGCCTCGACCACCACCTGCTTCACGTCGGCCAGGTCCTCGAGCGTCTCGATCCCGCCGAGGCCGAGGTGGTCGCCGCTGACGTTCAGCACCACCCCGACGTCGTTGCGCTGGTAGCCGAGGCCCTCGCGCAGGATCCCGCCCCTCGCCACCTCGAACACCGCCAGGTCGACCCGCGGGTTCTGCAGGACCATCCTCGCCGACTTCGGCCCGGAGGCGTCCGCCCGGAGCACGAGGCGCTCGTCGACGACGATGCCGTCGGTCGAGGTCATCCCGACCGTGCGCCCCATCCCCTTGAAGATGTGGGCGATCATCCGCGCCGTCGTCGTCTTGCCGTTGGTGCCGGTGACGGCGACGATCGGGATGCGGCTCGGCGTGCCCGGCGGGAACAGCAGGTCGAGCACGGGCTTGGCGACGTACTGGGGCTCGCCCACCGTCGGGTGGGTGTGCATGCGGAACCCGGGGGCGGCGTTCACCTCGACGATGGCCCCGCCCACCTCCCGCACCGGCTGGGTGATGTCGGGGGCGACGAAGTCGATTCCGGCGACGTCGAGGCCGACGACCTGGGCGGCCTCCTCGGCGATCTCGACGTTGTCGGGGTGGGCCTCCTCGGTCCGGTCGATGGAGATGCCGCCGGTCGACATGTTGGCGGTGAGCGTCAGCTTCACCATCCGGCCGGCCGGGGGCACGTCGTCCATCTCGAAGCCCTGGCTGCGGACCAGCTCGACCGCGGCGTCGTCGATCCGGATGCGGGTGAGCACCTTCTCGTGGCCGATGCCCCTGCGGGGGTCGGCGTTGGTCTCGGCGACGAGCTGGGCGACGGTCTGGCGGCCGTCGCCGATCACGTGGGCCGGCACCCGCTCGGCCAGCGCGACCATCCGCCCGCCGACGACCAGCACCCGGTAGTCGTTGCCGTGCACGTAGGTCTCGACCACCACCCAGCCCCTGCGGGCCTCCTCGCGGGCGCCGGCGAACCCGGCCCGGACGGCGGCCTCGTCCCGCAGGTCGAGGGCGACCCCCCGCCCGTGGTTGCCGTCGAGCGGCTTGACGACGACCGGGTAGCCGATGCGCTCGGCCGCCCGCACGGCGCCGTCCTCCGTGCGCACCGGGATCGACCGGGGCACGGGCAGCCCGGCGGCCGACAGGAGCTTGTTGGTGAGCTCCTTGTCGCTGGCGATGTCCGTCGCGAGGGCCGAGGTCTGCGACGTCATCGTCGCCCTGATCCGCTTCTGGTAGACGCCCTGGCCGAGCTGGACGAGCGAGTGGTCGTTCAGCCGCAGCCAGGGGATGTCCCGCAGCGCGGCCTCGTCCAGGATGGCCTGGGTGGACGGGCCGAACGCGGCCCGCTCGGCGGTGAGGATGAGCCGCTCCTGCTCGGCCTCGAAGTCGAACCCGTCCTCGGCGCTGACGAGGTGGTTGACCAGGCGGACGGCCAGCTCGCCGGCAGCGACGCCGACGGTCTCGTCGCCGTAGCCGTAGATGACGTGGTACTGACCCCTCGGGCCGGCGCCCCTCGTCTTGCCCCTGCGGATCTCCGAGCCGGCCTCCCGCTGGAGCTGGAGGGCGACGTGCTCGGCGACGTGGCCGAGCCAGGTGCCCTCCCGGAGCCGCTCGACGAACCCGCCGGGCCGGCCGCGCGAGCAGGCGTGGTCGTGGAGGCCGGGGAGCAGCTCGAGGAGCCGGTCGGTGAACCCGGGCAGCGTGTTGGTCGGCCAGTCCTCGAGGGAGCCGAGGTCGACCAGCAGGTGGACGGCCGGCTCGTAGGACCAGTAGTTGGGGCCCCGGTAGACCCGGGTGCGCAGGATCTTCAGGTCGGGCGCGGCCGGCGGGCGCTCGCCGTCGGCCGCCGTCGCGGCGCGCGGCGACGGCTCGTCGGTGGCGTCGCCCCGGTGCCGAGGGTCGACCTGCCGCCCCGTGGTCGACTCGCTCACTCCGAGGCCTCCTCCTCTCGCGCCACCGCCCGGCGGGCCCGCTGGCGGGCGTTGCGCTGCACCACCCGGTCGTCGGCGCCCTCGGCCGCCATCCGCCGGGCCAGCCGGGCCGCCGTCGGCGCCACCCCCGTCCGCGCCCGGGGCGGGCGGTCCTCGTCCCCGGCGTCCGCCCGGCCGGCCACCTTCCTCGCCGCCAGGTCGAAGCGCCACCCGGCGGGCAGCGAGTGCAGCACGGCGCCGGACACCATGATCCTGGCCGTCTGGTTGGCCTCGTAGGCGTCGGACTCCACCTCGCGCCCGTCCACCACCGTGACCGCGCCCTTGCCGATCACGTGGAAGGTGCCGTCGGGCGGGAAGACGGCGGCCGTGTCCTCGTCCACGCCGATGCCGAGCAGGCTGGGCGACAGGGCGACCAGGGCCATCAGCCGCCCGATCCTCGTCCGCTGCTCGAAGTGCTGGTCGATGATCATGCCGGGCAGCAGGTTGAGCCCGGCGCAGAGCTGGGCCATCCGCTGGCGGGGGACGGCGCCGCCGGCCCCGAACGCCACCATGTGCGAGGTGAGCGCGCTGGCCCCGGCCGAGGTGCCGCCGACCACCGCTCCGGCCGCGTTGGCGGCGAGGAGGGCGTCGCCGAGCGCGGTGCCGGCGACCACGGTCGACAGCCGCACCTGGTTGCCGCCGGTCATGAACACGCCGGTCACGCCGTCGAGCTGGCCGACCGTGGCGGGGTCGCCGGCCTCCTGCCGGGTGACCGGCCGCAGGCCCCGCACGTCGGACACGCCGTAGCCCGAGAAGACCGACCGGTAGACCTCCGTGGCCTGGTCGCCGAGGGCCGACGCCGTGGAGATCACGGCCAGGCGGGCGTCGGCGCCACCGGCCAGCCGGACGAACTCGCCGAGGATCTTGCGGCGGCCGAGCTTGTCCTCGGCGCCTCCGATGGCGATGAGCGCGCCGGGCACCGGGGCAGCGTACCGCTGCCAGTTTTGACCGCCCGGCACGGGGGCAGGGGTGGCGGCATGAAGGCCGTCGTGTGGCACGGGAAAGAGCAGCTCTCCGTCGACGAGGTCGACGACCCGAGGATCGAGGAGCCCACCGACGCGATCGTGCGGATCACCTCGACCGCCATCTGCGGGTCCGACCTCCACCTCTACAAGGGCATCGCCATCGGCATGAAGGACGGCGACATCGTCGGCCACGAGCCCATGGGGGTCGTCGAGGAGGTCGGCCCCGAGGTGACCGGGATCGCCCCCGGCGACCGGGTCGTGGTCCCGTTCAACATCTCCTGCGGGCACTGCCACACGTGCCGGCGGGGCTACTACTCGCAGTGCGAGACCACCCAGAACCGGACGGTGCGCAAGGGCGCCAGCCTGTTCGGCTACACCCACCTGTACGGCGGGGTGGCCGGCGGCCAGGCCGAGTACCTGCGGGTCCCCCAGGCCCACTTCGGCCCGATCAAGGTGCCCGAGGGCCCGCCCGACGACCGGTTCCTGTTCCTGTCGGACGTGCTGCCCACGTCGTGGCAGGCCGTGGACTACGCCGACCTCGAGCCGGGTGGCACCACGGTCGTGTTCGGCCTCGGCCCGATCGGGCAGATGTCGGCCCGCATCGCCCGCCACCTCGGCCAGGAGCGGGTGATCGGCATCGACCCCGTCCCCGAGCGGCGGGCCATGGCCGAGCGCCACGGCATCGAGACCCTCGACCCGAACGCCGTCGACGACGTCACCGACGCCCTGTTCGACCTGACCTCCGGCGGCGCCGAGTCGGTCATCGACGCGGTCGGCACCGAGGGCGGCGGGTCCACGGTCGACTCCGTGCTCCAGGCCGTCAAGGTCCAGCCGGACAAGCTCAACGTGCTGCGCAACGCCATCGGTTCGGTGCGGCGGGGCGGCACCCTGTCGATCAGCGGCGTGTACTTCGGGCACTACCCGCTCTATCCGCTGGGCGACGTGTTCGACAAGCAGATCACCGTGCGGGTCGGGCAGGCCAACGTGCGCCGCTGGGTCGACGACCTGATGCCGCTGCTGACCGACGAGGACCCCCTCGGCGTCCACGACCTCGTCACCCACCGCGTCCCGCTGTCGGACGCGCCGAAGGCCTACGAGCAGTTCCAGCAGAAGACCGACGGCACGATCAAGGTGGTCCTGGAGCCGGGCGCATGAGGATCGCCGTCACCGGGGCCACCGGCAACGTCGGCACCAGCCTGCTCGACGCCCTCGAGCGGGACCCGCAGGTCGAGTCGGTGGTCGGCGTGGCCAGGCGGCAGCCGGGGCCGGAGGCGTCGGGCCGGTGGGCCAAGGCCACCTGGGTCGAGGCCGACGTGGCGGAGGGCGACGGGCTCACCGAGGCCTTCCGGGGCGCGGACGCCGTCGTCCACCTGGCCTGGCTCATCCAGCCGTCCCACCGGGTCGACGTGCTGTGGAAGGCCAACGTGGTCGGCAGCCGCAGGGTGCTCGAGGCGGTCGCCGCCGCCGGCGTGCCGGCGCTCGTCCACGCCTCCTCGGTCGGGGCCTACTCCCCCGGGCCGAAGGAGCCGGTGGACGAGTCCTGGCCGACCGACGGGATCGCCACCTCGCCCTACTCGTGGCAGAAGGCGTACGTGGAGCGCCTGCTCGACGTGTTCGAGCGGGACTGGCCCGAGGTGCGGGTGGTGCGCTTGCGGCCCGGGCTGATGCTGAAGGGCGAGGCCGCCACCGGCGTGCGGCGCCTGTTCCTCGGGCCGCTGCTGCCCAACCGCGTCCTCCCCCAGCAGCTGGCGACGGCCATCCGCAAGGCGCCGGCCCGCTTCCAGGTGCTCCACGCCGACGACGGCGGCGAGGCGTTCCACCTCGCCTGCGTGCGGGACGTGCGGGGCCCGTTCAACCTGGCCGCCGAGCCCGTCCTCGGCAGCCAGGACCGCAACCGGCCCTTCCTCGCCGCCGCCCGCGGCGCGGCCAGGGCCGCCTGGGCCCTGCACCTCCAGCCGGCCGACCCCGGCTGGGTCGACCTCGTGCAGCACACCCCGCTCCTCGACACGACGCGGGCGAGGACCGAGCTCGGCTGGATGCCGGCCCACACCGCCGACGAGGCCGTCGACGACCTCGTCGCCGGCCTCCGGGGCGGCGACACGGCCGAGACCCCGCCGCTCGCCGCCGAGACGAGCGGCCCGGCCCGCTCCCACGAGCTCGCCACCGGCATCGGCCAGCGCCCCTAGCGGGGGGCCGCCCGGCTCAGCCGTCGGCGAACAGGCAGAACGGGTGGCCGGCCGGGTCGAGCATGACCCTGACCCCCTCCTGGGGCTGGAACCCCGCCACCCGGGCGCCGGCGTCGACGGCCCAGGCGACGGCCGCCTCCAGGTCGGCGACCTCGACGTCGAGGTGGACCATCATCTGCTGGGCACCGGGCTCGGGCGGCCACACCGGCGGCTCGTAGGCGTCCTCCAGCTGGAACGACAGCCCGGTGCCGCCGCCCGGCGGGCGCAACGTCACCCAGTCCGGCTCGTCGGTCCCGATCGACCACCCGAGCAGCCGCTCGTAGAACCGGCCGAGCGCCTGCGGGTCCGGCGCCCCGAGCACCGCCGACGTCAACGACATCTCCGGTCGATCCATCTGCGCCTCCTCGGCTACGGCTCGGACCGGCAGGGGTCGTCGCCGCACACCTCGACGAGCGCCCCGTCCGGGGCGAGGAACGCCAGCACCTGCTCGACCGCCCGGGGCTCGCCCCTGGCCATGCCGTGGGGGTCCTCGCCGTACTCGGGCGGGCGGGGCGGCTCGGGGCCGGTGGGCGGGGCCGGCGTGCCGAAGTCCCACACCACGAGGGCGGAGCCGTCGTAGGGGAACGACGGCACGGCCTCGATGCCCCAGAACGGCTCGTCGTCGGTGCTGCGGCCGTCGGCCAGGGCCGGCTGGCGCACGGCGGCGCCGATCGTCCTCGCCATCACCTCGGTCCCCACGTTGGCCACCTGGTGGTCGCCGAACGCCTCGACGAGCAGCACGTCGTGGGCCGGCGTGCCCTCGTACGGGTCGTCCGTCATGTGGCGGGCGTAGGCGCTCGACTCGCCCCGGTCCCACAGCACCTGGATCAGGCCGAGGCCGACGGCCCGGTCGAGCGGGTCGGGGTAGGCGTCGTCGAGCAGGTCGGAGAACGGGTCCCAGTCGACGCTGCGGGGCAGCAGGGTGGCGTAGCCCATGCCCGGCACGCCGAGCACGGCCCTCGTCCACTCGGTCGACACGGCCGTCGCCGCCCCGCCCATGATCCCGCCCTGGCTGTTGCCGTCGAACGCCGTGTCGCCCACCCGCAGCACGGGCCGGCCGTCGTCGCCGAGGAACGCCGGGTCGCTCGCCAGCCCGTCCTCGCTGTTCAGCAGCCGCCCGAGCACGACCGTGTTCAGGATGCCCTGCTGGGTGCGGTCGGCCAGGGTCGGGAAGCGGGACAGGTCGGCCAGGATCCCGGCCACGGTGCCGAGGTCCTCCCCGGACATGCCGATCCAGTCGGTGGCGCAGAGGACGAGGTCGCCCTCGTCGGCCAGCTCCCCGTACGAGTCGACCTCCTCCGCCGACCCGAGCAGCCCGTGCCCGTACACGACCGGCTGGCCGGGCGCCGCGAGCGCGGCGTCGGGGACGAGGCACACGAACCGGGCCGGGTAGTCGCCCTGGCGCTCGGGCAGGCCGTCGTCGCCGAGCACCATGCGGGACCCGCTGGCCCCGTCGCCGTCGAGGTACAGGGGCACGTCGAAGGTCCCCGTCACCCGGCGGGCCACGCCCGGGCCGGGCGCCGGCTCGACGGCGGTGACCGTGAACGGCGGCGCCCCGCCGTCGCCGAAGGAGGCGAGCGCGTCGTCCCGCATGTGCAGCAGCCGCTCGGAGAGGTTGCGGGCGCTGGCGACGGTGAAGTCCCAGGCGAGGGACAGGTCGTCGCGCTCGACCCCCGCGTCGGCCAGCGCGGCGAACACCTCCTCCATGGCCGGGCGGCGGTCCTCGACCTCGGGCACGTCGGTGGCCGTGCCGTCCCGGTAGGCGGCGAACACCTCGCCGGGCGCGATCGCCTCGCCGTCGCCGTCGACCAGGCCCCGCAGGCCGACCACGAACCGGTGGCCCTCGGCGAGGGCGACGGCCGGGTGGACGGTGACGACGGGCGTGGCCGTGCCGGCCGTGGCCACGTCGACCTCGGCCCAGTACGGCCACCGCTCGCCGGTGTCGGCGTCCACGAGCACGATCGGGGCGTCCTCGTCGAGCGACGCGGCGACGTCGGTGACCGGGGCGGCACCGCTCGCCTCCAGGTCGACGCCGGGCACGACGGCGAGGATCGGCGTCGACGGGCTCCACCCGTCGTTGCCGGCCCACGCCGCCGGGTCGACGGGGGTGCCGCCGGCGTTGGCCGGCTTGGCCGCCTCGGGGTTGGCGAGGCGGACGCCGGTGTCGGCGCCGTCGTCGGGCGCCTCGAAGCGCGAGCTCGGGAACGGCAGCAGGCAGTGGGCCGGGTCGAGGGGGTCGCAGTGGTCGGCGTCGGGCACCTCGAGGTCGGCGACCACGGCCGGCGCCGTCGTGGTCGACGTGGCGGCCTCGCCGGCGTCGTCGCCCTCCCCCGCCGACCCCGTGCACCCCGTGCACGCGGCCAGCACGGCCGCCACGACGACGACCCGGCACCGGCCCGCAGCCCGCATGGGGCCACCCTAGGCCCGGCGTTTTCGTGGCTGCGGTACCGCGATCCGTGATTCTTCGGGTTCTTCTGTTTACGCACAGTGGTCGCGTGGCACTATGGCGATCGCTGGAGGGAGCCCAGCGGGAGGCGAGACGATGGAGGACCCGGGCGACCGTTCGCGTCGGGACGAGGGGCGCCGGCTGAGCCGCCGGCAGCTGCTGGCCAGGATGGGCGTGGGCGTCGCCGCCGTGCACGCGCGCTGGCTCATCGGCGACCGCGCCTGGGCCGCCGGCGACACCGTCGACGAGTGGGCCTGCGAGCTCGAGACCCAGCAGGCCGTCCGCACCGGCCTCGTCGACCCGCCGCCCTCCGGGGACCCCGCGCTGGTCGGCCAGTGGAGCGCGTCCTGGCTGCCGCCATTCCGGGTCACGGCCGTCCACACGGTCGTGCTCCACACCGGCTGGGTCCTCCTCCTCCGCGGCCCCGACGCCTGCGTGTGGGACCCGGTCGGCGGCTCCTCGCTGCGCTGCGACCCGCCCGTCGACGTGTTCTGCGCCGGGCAGGCGGTCCTCGGCGACGGCAGCGTGCTGTTCGCCGGCGGCCGCGAGGGCGTGAACCCGAGGGGCGCCAAGCACGTCGTCACCTTCGACCCCGTCACCCTGGAGTGGACGCACTGGCCGGACATGCGGGGCGGCCGCTGGTACCCGACGGTGACCACCCTGGCCGACGGCCGGGCGATCATCACGAGCGGCATGCTCGAGGACGGCCGCACCATCAACGGCGCCGTCGACCTGTACGACGGCGGCACCGTCACCCGGGTGCTGTCCAAGGCGTTCGAGCTGTACCCGAAGCAGCACGTGCTCCCCGACGGCCGGGTGGTCGTCACCGGCCCCGAGCCGAGGGACGCGGCGATCATCGACCCGAGCGACTGGTCCCGCACCTCGATCCGGCGGATGAACGAGCGCCACCACAACGGCCCGTGCGTCATCATGCCGAACGCCGAGGGGCTCCCCCACGAGATCATGGTGATCGGCGGCAACGGCACCCGCTCGTCGTCGGCCGGCGGGCCGACCGCGAGCTGCGAGTGGTACGACTCGACCCACCCGTCGGGCCAGTGGCGGTCGAGGGCGTCGCTGCCCGAGCCGAGGGCGTGGTCCAACGCCGCCATCCTCCCGGACGGCGCCGTGCTCCTCGTCGGCGGCGGCAACGCCGTCGGACCGACGCGCCAGACCCTCCGGTACTCGTCGTCGTCGGACACGTGGCAGCCGATGGCCACCCAGGCCGAGGCCCGGCGCTACCACTCGACGGCCGTGCTCCTCCCCGACGGCCGCGTGCTGTCGGCCGGCGACACCACCAGGGGCGGCGGCGGCCCCCGCCTCGAGGTGTACTCGCCCCCGTACCTGTTCCGCGGGGCGAGGCCGACGATCACCGACGCGCCCGCCGAGGTGGCGTGGGGGCAGCAGTTCACGGTGTCCACGCCGGACACGATCACGAGGGCCGTGCTCGTGCGGCCGGCGGCCACCACCCACGCCCTCGACATGAACCAGCGCCACGTGGACCTGAAGTTCACGTCGGCGCCGGGCGCCATCACCGCGACCGCGCCGGTGGGCGGGTCCGCCCCGGCGGGCTGGTACATGCTCTTCCTGCTGAATGGAGACGGCGTGCCGTCCGTGGCCCGCTTCGTGAAGGTCATCCCGACCTAGCGGCGGTCGGGCGACCTCACTCGTCGACCACGAAGCGCACGCGCACGCCGAGCGCGTCCTCGAGCAGGCCGGCCCGCTGCTCGGCCGTGTACACCTCGAGCCCGGCGTCGCCGTCGACCTTCAGGTGGATCGCCACCCGGCGGCCCGAGCGGGCCACCGACACCCCCCGCACCACGCCGGCGTGGCTCCGGTCGAGGGCGATGGCGATGCGCAGGATGCCGGCCAGCACCCGCACGACGTGCTGGTCCTCGGCGTCGAGGGCGGCGAACTCGTGGTGGCTGGGCTTGGGCGCGCTCTTGCGGTGGTACCGGGCGACCTGGGCGATGACCTCGACCTCGGAGTCGGTGAACCCGGTCAGGTGCTCGGCGTTGCGGATGATGTAGTAGGCGTGCAGGTGGTGGCGGCTGTGGGCGATGAACAGCCCCACGTTGGCGAGCAGCGCGGCCGCCTCCAGCCACTCCTCGCACACCTCGGGGAGGCGGTGCCGGTCGGCCAGCCCCTCGTAGAGCTGGAGGGCGAGCTCGGCGCTGTGCTCGCCGTGCTCCCGCTCCTCCGGGTAGATGTCGGCCAGGTGGCGGACGCTGCGCTCGCGCAGGTCGCGCAGGTGGTGGAGCCCCTCGTCCTGGCGGCGCTGGATGGTGTCGAGGAGGATGCCCTCGCGGAGGGCGGAGTCGGCCACGACCATCTCGGTGATGCCGAGCTCGGCGAAGACCTGCTCGAGCAGGACGGCCCCGCCGAGGATGATGTCGGCCCTGCGGGGGTCGAGGCCGGGCACCTTCAGCCGGTCCTTCGCCGTGTGCGCCTTGACGAGCGAGGCGACGACGGCGTCGAGCTCGGCCCTCGTGATCGTCGCCCCGCTGACCGAGCGCAGCGGCGGGCCGCCCCGGCGGGCCTGCACCATCTCGGCGACGTTGAGGATCGTGCCCGAGCTGCCGGCCGCGACCTCGAAGCCGAGCCGGCCGACCTCGCGCGCCACGCCGATCACCATCGAGCGGACGTAGCGGCGGCACTCGTCGACGGCCTTGCGCCGCACCGGCTCCTCGGCGAAGAACCGGTCGGTCAGGCGGATGGCGCCGAGCTTCAGGCTGCGGGCCTCG
Organism: Acidimicrobiales bacterium; assembly: GCA_036399815.1. Classification (NCBI taxonomy): domain Bacteria; kingdom Bacillati; phylum Actinomycetota; class Acidimicrobiia; order Acidimicrobiales; species Acidimicrobiales bacterium. Next base: position 30,074 of record DASWMK010000265.1, on the reverse strand, counting down.
AGCACCTCGCCCTGCTGGCCGACGACGACCTCCGTGCTGCCGCCGCCGATGTCGACGAGCACCAGGCGGCGGTCGAACACGGGCAGGGCCTGGAGGACGCCGAGGTGGATGAGGCGGGCCTCCTCCACGCCGGACACGACGTCCACGTCCACGCCGGCCTCGTCGCGGGCCCGGCGGAGGAAGTCGGCCCGGTTCTCGGCCTCCCGCACGGCGCTCGTGGCGACGGCCCGCAGGTCGGCGCCGAAGATCTCGGCGACCTGGCGGAAGCGGGCGAGGGCGGCGACGCCCCGGTCGACGGCGTCCGGGGCGAGGCGCTTCATGTCGCCCGACCCGGAGCCGAGCCGGACGACCTCCTTCTCCCTGGCGAGGACCTCGAACCGGCCCGTGCCCGCCACCCTGGCGACGAGCAGGTGGAACGAGTTGGTCCCGACGTCGACGGCCGCGAGCACCGTGGGACGGTCCACGGCGCCACCCTACGGCGCCGCGGGCCGCCGCCCGCTCAGCGGGCCCGGTTCACGTAGACGCTGTAGAGGCCGCGGTCGGTCGGGTTGATCGAGAACACGTCCGGGCGCCCGTCGCCGGTGAAGTCGGCGACGACCCTGGCGGTGGACGAGGTGGCGATGAGCTCGACCGGGCCGGTGAACGTGCCGGTCCCGTCGTTGACGGCGACGGCGAGCGAGGCGAACCCGCCGCCGACGACGTCGAGGTCGCCGTCGCCGTCGAAGTCGGCGGCGTCGATGTCCCCCATCGGGAAGGGCGGGTACGGGTAGAAGGTGATCGGCCCGAGGGCGGTGCCGGTGGCGAGGCTCACCCGGATGCCGCTGCGGCCGCCGTTCGAGCCCCTCGTGCCGCTGGCCACCACGTCGAGGCGGCCGTCGCCGTTCAGGTCGGCGACGAGCCCGGGGGTGGACGGGTTGCCGTCGAAGCCGAGCGTCTGGACCGACGTGAACGTGCCGTCGCCGTTGCCCCGCAGGACCCGGATGTAGCCGTTGCCGAAGTCCGGGCCGCCGGTCTTCACGATGTGGACGAGGTCGACGACGCCGTCGCCGGTCACCTCGAGGAGGTGGGTCCCGTACTGGGAGAAGGCGGCCACGCCGGACAGCAGGGGCGCCTGGAAGGTGCCGTTGCCGTTGCCCCGCAGGACGGCGACCTGGGTGTTGGTGCGGCCGACGATGTCGACGTGGCCGTCGCCGTTCACGTCGCCGACCGCCACGGACTCGTTGCTGGCGTTCCAGTCGCCGGTGGCGAGCCGGGTCGGGCCGGAGAACCCGCCGGCGCCGTTGCCGGTGAAGACGGCCAGGTTGTTGGGCAGCGGGCCGATGTGGGTCAGGCCGGCGACCACGTCGAGCCTGCCGTCCTCGTTCAGGTCGGCGAGGCGGATCTGGCCGACGCCCTCGGACACGCCGTTGGTGCCGACGACCGACGTGAACCGCCCGGCGCCCCGCCCGAGGTGGGCGGCGATGCGCGAGCTCAGGGTGACGACGTCGGCGAGGCCGTCGTTGTTGACGTCGCCGGTCTCGGGGGCACCGAGGGCGGTCGTGACCGTCGACTGCGGGGCCTTGAGCTTCCCGTTGCCGGCGTTCAGCGTGGCGTAGACGAGGCCGGGGTCGGACGAGAAGGCGACGAGGTCGAGCCGGCCGTCGCCGTCGAGGTGGACCGGCGTCGGGTCGTCGTTGCCGGTCGTCCAGTAGGTGCTGCCGCCGAAGGTGCCGTCGCCGTTGCCCCGCAGCAGGACGACGATGTTGCTCTCCTCGGCGTAGTCGTTGTTGACGACGAGGTCGGCGACGCCGTCGCCGGTCCAGTCGCCGGCGGCGATCGAGCCGGTGGCGAAGGAGACGTCCTGGTAGGTGGGGCCGGCGGCGAAGGTGCCGTCGCCCCGGCCGAGGCCGATCTGCACGTCGCCGTTCGAGCCGGTGGCGAGGGCGAGGTCGGGCACGGCGTCGCCGTTGAGGTCGGCGACCGCCAGCTCCATGCCGGACAGGCCGCTGCCCATGTCGAACACCTGCTCGGAGAAGGCGCCGCCGCCCTGGTTGAGCATGGACCAGATGGGGCCGCCGGCCGCGCCGACCAGGTCGGGCCGGCCGTCGCCGTTCACGTCCGCGACCTCGAGGTCGTAGGCGTCCCACGAGCGGGGCAGGTCGACGGCGGCGGAGAACCGGCCGGTGCCGAGGCCGGTGAACAGCTTCACCGTCGCGGCGCCGCCCTCGTAGAGGAAGACGAGGTCGAGGTGGCCGTCGCCGGTGAAGTCGGCGACCTCGATGTGGCCGTCGCCGGCCAGGAGTGTCTGGCCGAGCGTGAACGTGCCCGTGCCGGTGCCGAGGAGGATGCGGATGGGGCCGGCCCCGCCGGTCGTGCCGGTGACGACGGCGGCGTCGAGCTTGCCGTCCTCGTCGAAGTCGCCCGGGGCGACCTCCTGGGTGCCGTTCTGGATGCCGACGCTCGTGCGGACGGGGTCGGCCAGGTTGCCGGCGCCGTCGCCGCGCAGCACGGCCACGCCGCCGGTGAAGGCGTCGGGGCCGAGGTTGGCGACGACGACGTCGGCCCGGCCGTCGCCGGTGAAGTCGCCGGTGGCGACGTCCTGGGGCAGCACGCCGCCGCCGGGCGTGCGGTCGGGGACCACGAACCGGGGACCGGCCGCCGCGGCCGACGCCGAGCCGGGCGCCACCGTCGCCACCGCCCCGAGCACGAGGCCGGCCACCGCCGCCCTCCACGTCCACTGCCTCGCCACCGCGTCACCCCTCGCTCGTTCGCCCTCCGGGACCTTCGGCGAAGGTAACGACGGGCTCGGTTAAGCGAAGGCCCCCGGCCGGCTAAGAGGCCGGTAGGGCCGTGGCTAGGGCGCGCAGGCCCAGGGCCGCCAGCCCTGCTCGGACCACAGGCTGGCCGCCACGTGGGAGTTCGGGCCGGCGTCGAGCATGTCCGACCACGTGTAGCCGAGGCTCCTGGCCCTGGCCTCGTGGTAGGTCTTGCTCAGCTGGAAGAGGCCGTAGTAGTCGCCGTTGCGGGCCTCCTCGTTCAGGCCCGACTCGCAGCGCGCCACGTCGATGGCGTCTTCCTTGTCCTGCATGGTGGCGCCGTACCGGTCGAACCACACGTGGATGATCTCCTCGGTGGTGCACCCGGTCAGCAGCAGCACGCTGACCACGACGGCGGCCAGCCCCAGTCTCCAACGCACTCGTACGACTCCTCACACCCCGGCGGGCCGGACGGCTCGCCCCCTGGTCCCGACCCGGTCACCATCGGCAGCGGGGCCGGGAAGATGACGGAACCGTAGTCGAGGTTGCGGTCGTGTGACGAATCCGGGACGAGTGCGGCGAGGCCACCGGGCGGCCGGGCCGCGTTACGGTCGCCGGGTGCACGTCGACGTCCGCCACAACCCGTCATTCGCCGTCGCCCGCGTCGGCCTCGACCCCGGGGAGCAGGTGAAGGCCGAGTCCGGCGCCATGATGGCGACCTCCTACGGGGTCGCCGTCGAGGCCAGCACCCAGGGCGGGCTGCTCAAGGGCCTGAAGCGCTCGGTCCTCGGCGGCGAGAGCCTGTTCATCACCACCTACACGGCGCCGCCGGCCGGCGGCTGGGTGGACGTCGCCCACCACCTGTCCGGCGACGTGCTCGCCGCCGGCGTCACCCCCGACCAGCCGATGTCGATCACCCGGGGCTCGTGGCTGGCCTCCTCCGCCGGCGTCGAGCTCGACACCAAGTGGGGCGGGTTCAAGAACCTGGTCGGCGGCGAGGGCGGGTTCCTCGTGCGGGCCATGGGCCACGGCACCGTCGTGCTCGCCTGCTACGGCGCCCTGGACACGATCACGCTCGGCCCGGGGGAGTCGGTGACGATCGACAGCGGCCACGTCGTCGCCTTCGGGCCGACCGTCACCAGCCAGCTGCGCAAGGTGGCGACGGGCATGATGGCCACCCTCAAGTCGGGCGAGGGCCTGGTGTTCGACTTCACCGGCCCCGGGTGGGTGATGACCCAGAGCCGCAACCCGTCGGCGCTCGAGGCCTGGATCCGCTCGGTCGTCCCCACCCAGTCGGGCTAGGGCGGCCGGGGACGCCTCGGCCGGGCCGGCGCCTCCGCCGCCAGCCCCGGCCCGGCTACGCCCCTTGCGTTCCCGCGCCGGCGCCGCCGGAAACGAGCGTCTCGGCCAGCCGCTCCAGGCCGTGGACCCGGCTGCCCTTCACGAGCACGGCGTCGCCCTCGCCGACCGGGCCGAGGGCGGCGAGCGCGGCGGCCAGGTCGGGCACGTCCTCGCCGCCGTAGTCGGGCGCGCCGACGGCCACGATGCGCACGCCGAGGGACCGGGCCAGGTCGCCGACCTCCCGGTGGGCGGCGGCCGACCCCTCCCCCAGCTCGGCCATCCCGCCGAGGACGGCCACCCGCCGGCGGGCCGGCAACCGGGCCAGGGACCGCAGGGCGGCGGCCGTGGACACGGGGTTGGCGTTGTAGGCGTCGTTCAGCACCACCGCCCCCGAAGGCGCCGTCACCAGCTCCATCCGCCACGCCGACACGGCGGCCTCGGACAGCCCGGCGGCGACGTCGTCCAGGGTGGCGCCGGCGGCGACGGCGGCCGCCGCGGCCGCCAGCGCGTTCGCCACCTGGTGCTCGCCCCTGGCCGCGAGGCGGACGGGGACGGCGCCCCACGGCGACACGAGCGTGAAGCGGGCCCGCAGGTCGTCGCCCACCTCCACGTGCTCGGCCCGGACGTCGCCGGCCACCCCGAAGCGCAGGACGGTCGCCCTCGTGCGGCCGGCCATGGCCGCCACCAGCGGCTGGTCGGCGTTGAGCACGGCGGTGCCCGACGGCGGCAGGGCCTCGACCAGCTCGCCCTTGGCCACCGCCACCTCCTCCACCGACCCGAACAGCTCGGTGTGGGCCATGCCGACGGTGGTGACGACCCCGACCGTCGGCCGGGCCACCTCGCACAGCGCGGCGATGTGGCCCCGACCCCTCGCGCCCATCTCGAGGACGACGGCCTCGGCGTCGGCCGGGGCGTTCAGGAGCGTGAGGGGCAGGCCCAGCTCGTTGTTGAACGACCGGGGGCTGGCCGCCGTGCGGAACGGGCGAGCGAGGACGGCGGCCAGCAGGTCCTTCACCGACGTCTTGCCGACCGAGCCGGTGATGCCGACGACCCGGTCGGGCAGCCGGGCCCGGGCGGCGGCGCCGAGGCGGGTCAGGGCGGCGGCCGTGTCGGCCACGACCACGGCCGTGCCGCCCACCGGCGGCCGGGACGTGAGGTAGGCGGCGGCGCCGGCGGCCAGCGCGGCGGGGACGAAGTCGTGGCCGTCCCTGGCCGCCACGACCGGCACGAACAGCTCCCCGCCCCGCACGGCGCGGGAGTCGACGGTCGCCCCGTCCACCTCCACCTCGGGCCCGGCCAGCTCGCCCCCGGCGGCCTCCGCCACCTCCGTCGCTCGCAACCTCACGGGACCGGGACCGTACCCGGGGTGCTCCGCGGGTGCGCGGAGGGCGCTGCCTACAGTGGCCGGCATGGCCGCCGAGGACCCCACGGGCCGCATCCGCCTGCTCCTGCTGTTCGGGGGCCGGTCGGCGGAGCACGAGGTGTCGTGCGTGTCGGCGGCGCACGTGCTGCGGGCCCTCGACCCGGCCCGCTACGACGTCCTGCCCGTCGGCATCACCCGCAAGGGCGAGTGGGTGGTGTCCGAGCAGGGCCAGGCCGCGCTCGGGCCCGGCGCGCCGGCGCCGGCCGAGCTGACCGCCGCCGGGCCGGCCGTCGACCCGCTGCCGGCCCTGGCCGAGGGCGAGGCCACCGGCCCGGTCGTCGTGTTCCCGCTGCTGCACGGCCCGCTCGGCGAGGACGGCACCGTCCAGGGCCTGCTCGAGGTGGCCGGGGTGCCCTACGTCGGCTCGGGCGTGCTCGGGTCGGCCGTGGCCATGGACAAGGCGATGGCGAAGACCGTCCTCGCCGCGCACGGCATCCCCCAGGGCCGCTGGTTCGCGGTGCGCCGGGGCGTGGACGACCGGGGCGCCGCCCGGCGGGCCGGCGAGGAGCTGGGCTGGCCGGTGTTCGTGAAGCCGGCCAACCTCGGCAGCTCGGTCGGCGTGTCGAGGGCCGACGACGAGGAGGCGGCGGCGGCCGCCCTGGACCTGGCCTTCGCCTACGACGAGTGGGTCGTCGTCGAGGAGGGCATCGCCGGGCGGGAGATCGAGTGCTCGGTCCTCGGCAACGGCCCCTACGAGGCGTCGGTCCCCGGCGAGGTCGTGCCCAGCCGCGACTTCTACGACTACGAGGACAAGTACGTCGTCGACGGCGCCCAGCTGCTCGTCCCCGCCCCGCTCGACCCGGCGGTGGCCGACGAGGTGCGGGCGATGGCGGCCACGGCGGCCGGCGCCCTGCGGGTCGAGGGGATGGCCCGGGTGGACTTCTTCTACGAGGAGGGCGGGCGGGGCATCCTCGTCAACGAGGTGAACACGATCCCCGGCTTCACGCCGATCTCCATGTACCCGAAGCTCTGGCTGGCGTCGGGCCTCACCTACGCCGACCTCGTCGACCGGCTGGTCGAGCTGGCCCTCGAGCGCCACGCCCGCCGGGCCGGCTTCCGGGACGCCACCCACCGCGGCCCGGCCCTCCCCGAGGGCTGATGCCGATCCCCGCCTTCGGCGACGGCGGCCTGCTCCCGGCCGGGCGCCACGAGGCCACCGTCGACGACGTGCGGGCGTCGCTCGTCGAGGCGTTCGAGGGCTCCTCCACCCGGGCGGCGATCTTCTCGTACTGGCTGGACCTGCGGGAGGCGCTCGACGAGCTCGTGCCCGTGCGGGCCCAGTGGCTCGACGGCAGCTTCACCACCGACAAGCTCGACCCGGCCGACCTCGACCTCGTCACCGTGATCGACGGCCCGGCCTTCGACGACCTCCCCCGCCACCGCCGGCTGCTGGTGGCGTCGATGATCGAGGGCACGTACACCGAGCAGTTCTGGGCCTGCGACTCGAACCCGCTGCTGCGCTACCCGGAGGGCGACCTCGGGTACCAGGCCTCGCTGGTGGTGGCCGGCCGGTGGGAGAGCTACTTCGGCCACACCCGCGACGGCGCCGAGAAGGGCTTCGTCGAGGTCGCCGCGTGAGCGGACGGGAGGCCCGCCAGCGCGAGGAGCTGGCCGGCCTGGAGCGGGCCCTCCAGGTCTTCGACGACCCGGACACCGCCACCCGGCCCGGCATGCAGCTCATGCGGGACGCCATCCAGGGCAAGCGGGACAAGATGGCGGCCAAGCTGGCCGAGGAGGCCCAGGTCCGCCTGGAGGTGGTGGTCGGAGGCGTGCCGGCGGCCGGCGGGACGCTCGACCCGGCCTTCCTCGTCGCTCTCGCCGGCGCCGTCCCCGAGGCGGTGACGTCGGCGGTGGGCGCCCTGGCCGGCGACCTCGACCCGGCCCCGGCCGGCGCCGCGCTCGTGCAGGCGACCGCCGTCCGGGTCGCCGGGACGCCGGACGACGGGCCCGGCCTGGTGCTGGTCGGCCCGCCCGCCGAGGTGCGCGCCGCCGTCCCGGCCGCCGACGGGCCCCTGCTCGACGCCGCCCTGGCCGCCGTGGTCGACGACCCCGCCCCGCTGGCCCGCCTGGCGGCCTCGGCCGGCGCCACCCTCCGCCTCACCCTGCACCTGCCCTTCGAAGACGACCGCACCGTCCACGTCGGCGCGTAGCTAGCAGGAGCGGTCAGACCGTCGTCACCGATGCACCGAATCGATACAACGATCCCGCGCAGCTCCCACGCCAATGCGTCGCTGGCACCGGATCGGTTGGGTACCATAGGAGCTGTGGTGACACAAGACGCTCACTCGACGGGCCGACGCGCCCGCACGCGCGGACCGGTCGCCACTACGCGCGACCCTGATATCCGAGAACTCCTCGATCAGCCGCGTCTTGCTCCCGAAGTTCTCCTCGACGGCCTAAGGCGACGCGTGCACGGCCTTCCGCTGACCGTCGTCGCCCACCACGAACCACGACGCCGGCGTCATCGGCCCGTTCTCTCCACTCTCGCGCAAGCTCTCACCTCAAATGATGTTATTTGGCTGACAAAGAGTAGCAGCGAGACATGCTCCGAGACCACACGCGCCCGGTGCACGATCATCAACCTATGCGACAACGTTGAGCGGCGCATCTATGACAACCTAAAGGCGGACCTCGTCTACATACCCCCCGACGCTCCCGACGCCGTCTCGACCATACGACACTTCTTCCTTAGGACGAGTGCACTTATCATCGGCCGAGCGACACACCCCCCGAGGCAGCTTCTCGATACTGCGACTACGGCCCACATTCCGACCTTCATCGAGTTGACGTCAGACGCTCTCGTCTCCGCTGGACAGCCCATACCAGAGCTCGACCCGGTTACGCACTTCATCGACGCCGAGATCGGGCGCTTGCGGCACGATTCCGCTAAGCGCACGCTGCTTGCACAGACCGTTGGGATCGCGCAGCGCAATGCACCGAGACCAGCACCCGGATGGGGAAGCTGGATGGTCGATACAGCCGAAGAACACGATTGGCCGTACTGGGTGCCCGACGGCTTTGCGCACTACTATATCCCGGAAACCAATAGCGGCGTTCGTATCCCCGCCCTCGTCTGGTCAGGGTTCCGCCAGCTGCTCCGCGACGACCCGGATACGGTCGAGCGGGGTTCGCGCTGGAACGAGCACTATTTCTCTGCACTGGTCAGCGGCGACTTGCACCGATTGTTGCACGCGGTTCAGAACACGATCACATTGACGTTACGATCCAACCCATATAGCAGCGACCGAGCGCGACTCGCGGTGATCGCGCACGTCCTGCGCTCCTTCGGGTGGCCGGTGCTCGACAAAACCGCGAGTCTACTGCAACGCGAAGCGATGCTCATACCCGCCTGAGGATTTCAGGCGCGCCGTTTCCGACCAGTCGCGTCAAGAAACTCTGTGCGAATCGTCGTCGCAACTTCACGAAACGGCTCCGTCTTGTTTATTAGATGGACCGGTCGCGTGAGCTTGCTTAGATCGTCCACGAGCTCCGGCCGACTTAGAATAGAATAAACTACGACCGGCACTGTCGCGAGAACGACGTCGTTCTGGACCACGTTGATACAACGAGCTCCCGCCTGGAAGAAGTCCGACTGCGCGATCACGGAAGTGGTTGAGTTGCGCTGGGGGCGATCCGCCACGACCATCATGTCGACGACGAATAAGTCCGGTGGGTCGCGCCGCATCTCAACAAGCGCTGACATGAATTCCCGTTCGCTCGAGTACTGCACGCACTCGAGTTCCGGAATCTGACGACGCAGGCTCCGACAAAGGACCCGATAGTGGTTGTCGTCATCCTCGAGAAACGCTATCCTGCCGCGCCGTTGGGCTGCCTGGGTCACGGTGCCTCCCGGGGAATTTGTGTTGGCTGCCCGACCATAAGCTCGACGCGCGTAACGTCGTCGGCACTCGTGGGCGATATGACGAGACGGCCCGATAGTGCCTGCATGGCGTTAGACGCTAACCACAGCCCGATCCCCGTACCGGGATGCCAGTAGCTCTCGTTGCCTCGCCACCCACGCATAGTGCAGTACGGAATCTCCCGTTGTTCAAGTCGGATGCCGATATTAGAGACGACAACGCTGAACGTCGGGCGCTTGCGCGTTTGCCGTTCGACGTGCACCCGCACCGTAGTGTCCGGAAAGCTATATTTACAGGCGTTGTCAAGAACCGCCATGACTGCTTGGTCGAGGTAGCGAAAATCGATGTAGAACGTGTTTGGCAAGAATCTCTTCGTCGTTGCATCGACTAAGACGCGCACCCTACCCGCCTTGCTTTGCGTAATATCCTGGTCGCGTGCAAGGCCCTCAATCCGCGACCAAAACCTGTCGGCCGAGACCTTCTCCCATGCGGCCTCGCCTAGCGATTCATTTCTCTCAAGTTTAGCGAAGATCTCGAGGCTCCGTGCCACCCACAGCGCCTTGTTCGTTAGGCTGAGCGCGACCCGCAGTCTGTGGCGGTCGTCGCTCGTTAGAGAATGCGCCATACCATCGATCGTATCTTCAACCCAATTCCTTGCGGCAACGAGCGGGCTCTCGAGTTGATGCTTTAGCGACTCAACGGCGTTCGCCTGTTCGCGCTTCGTTTTTTCGAGTGCCGCATTTGTAGTCTGTAACTCTTCGACGCGGTAGGCGAGGAATGAGAACATTCCTAGTTGCTCCGCTACTCGCTTCGCTGCCGTGCGGCAGAACCGATCCAGCCCGGACGGATGGACCGAATGGACCTCTAGCACCCCGTAAGGAGGATCCTGGTCAGTTGCTATCGGCGCGGCCATAATCGAACGCACTGCCTCCAGTGTTACTTCGGTGGAAGTGTCGTAGCGTTCATATACGGTTGCATTGCGAAGGAGCGATTTGTGCGCCGGGTGCGTGGTCCCGGTGCTCTCATCATAAATTTCCAGTCGCGTCAGCGACCGCCCTGCACTCTTTGGCACTACGAACTTGTATTCAAGCCGATCGTTGGGCGATTTTCGCAACCGGATAGCGACGATGTCGGCGCGACGAGACGAGGCTCGAACCGTTTCGGCAGCGTGGCTGTACACCATGTCCCAATTAGGAGTAGCGCTCGTCAGTTCTCGAAGCGCGCGTTTGTTGAGGACGCTCAACGAGTCAGCCAGCCCATACCATGGTTCTCTCGCTCGCGCGAGAACGGCTGTACGGCGGTGTAGCCGGGCGTGTCCCATGTTCTGAGCCGACGGAAGGGCCGCCGACACAGTCACTCGTCCCCAGTGGTGCGTAGCACGTCCGCACCTGCGAGGTCGTACTTGCGAAGCTCCGATTGTTCAGGCATAAGTGACCGTAAGCGCTCAATGGCCCGCACTATGTCTCGCGCCTCCTGCACTGTGAGGATGTTTGCGAGCGCGCCCGTGGTCCCGGCACATAAGTCCGTTACCAAGTCCACGTAGCGGTCGCGCGCGATCGGCCAAGCGGCCAGTGACCCGTCGTGGTTGACGACGCACGAGACGCTAAGATACACACCATGAGGGTCGTCAAAGGGCCGATGGCCGTGGTCGCAGCTGCTGTCCCCTTTTGTACAGAGCAGCATCACCGTTCCTGACGGGTACGCCCCATTCGCCTCAGAGGCGCCGAAGTCCACGCGGACGGCATGTCCATGATTCGTTGCAACCTCAAAGAACTTGGAGGGCGTGTCGACTCCCTTGCCAACTGTCGCCTCGACCTTAATCGGCATGGCCTGACCCGCAGGACTGAACGCGCACGATGATTCGCTATACGTTTCCGCGGTGAAGCGAGGGCTAAGAGGTATGACGTTCTTCCACTCGCCCGTATCAGGATCGACGTCGCAAGCTATGGGAGGATCATAGATGGCGGCGTCCACCAGCTCGATCTCGTCGATCGAGGTTAGTGCGCCGAACAACGCCATAAGCGCCGGAAGGTGAGGCCACATGTCAACCGTCATACCAGCAGCGAGTGAGGTAACCCGTCGCGCCTCGACCGGATGACTTTCTGTCATGGCGAAGTGAGCCGTTGTGAGGACTCCCGAGACATGGTCATCTACTTCCTCACGATGATGAAATAGTGGGACACTATACAGTTGGTAATGGTCCACGCCGAATACTGACGTTAGAGGAGTACCATTACCGGTAGCTGTATAGTCTGCCCACTCGTGGAGGAGTCGATCGATTTCTGACACGCGTTCTGCAACGGGCTTCTCAACAAAAACGAGCGGCGTCTTACCAAGCCAGGCTAAGGTGACCTCGACGTGCTTGTCCGAAGGCGTCGCAACGAACACTACGTCGGGCCGCAGGCTGTCGTAAATCTCGCGACCCCTCCGCTCGTCCTTGTCGAGATACACCTCCCACGAATGTAGTGTCTCACTACTAGCCCACCCCGGCCTCCGCCGGGTTCCACCAGTTGCGTCTGCGTAGACGACGCGAACCGGCCATAGCTGGTTGACCTTTTCCAATGCCGGCCGATATGCCTTGGTGACCCAGTCCCCGGCACCTTCCACGAGTGCAGTCAGCGACGAAGTGAAGGGTTGGAGCTCAAACAATCGCTGATGCGACAAGGCTCGCTGTTCAACGTATTGCGCGAAGGTCACCCACCCATTCCTAACCCATCCCCCCACCGATCGTCACAGCGTGCCGCGCGCGCCCGGCTGGGCAGACTACACAATCGGCGGACGATTGGCGTAACGGTTCGAACTGAGCGATGGCGGCCCGGTCCTCGCACTCCCGCATAGCCGAGGCGGCTACGCGCGTCGGTCACAGCCCAGCTCGACGCCAACGCACTGGCGACCACACCCGTGCGACTCGCCGGCCGGCAGGCACGGCACCGCGCCCGTGGATCGGGGTCAGAAGTCGGCCCTGGCAAACATGTGCCAGCCGACCCACGGCCAGCCGGCCAGGAGCAGCGAGCGCAGCACCGGCCGCCGGCGGACGGCGGCCCCCACCGTCGAGCCGAGCGTCGGCAGGCGGGTGGTGGCGGCGGCGACCTGGAGAGCGACGGCGGTCGCGACGACGGCGGCGTAGCCGGCCGCCCTGGTCACCACCGGGCCGCCAGGCGGCGACGGCCAGCCAGGCGACGAACGCCGCTGCCCGCACCGGGTGGGGGTCGAGCACGTCGTTGGCGAGGGAGGTGAGCGTGGGGTTGTCCGCTCCGGGCGACCGTGACCAGGCGACGAACTCCCAGGCGACGAGGGCGGCGGCGGTCGCCGCCCAGGGAGCGAGCCGGCGGCCAGGGGCGACGACGGCCGGCGCCGGGGGCAGGCGCGACCCGACCACCATCGCCGCCATCCCGCCGGCGAGCACGGCGATGACCGACGGCCAGGTGAACGGGGCCAGCGATCCGACCGCCCGCCGGTACCGTGCCCAGCCGGGATGGGGTACGGACTGCTGGCCGACGCCGTCGTGATCGTCCACCTCGGCTTCATCCTGTTCGTCGCGCTCGGCGGCCTGCTGGCCTGGCGGTGGCCCCGCCTGGTGTGGGCGCACGTGCCGGCCGTCGTCTACGCGGTCGCCATCCTCACGGTCGGGTTCACCTACCCGCTGACCCCGCTCGAGAAGCTGCTGCGCCGGCTGGGCGACGCCGGGGCCTACGACGGCGGCTTCGTCGACCGCTACGTCGAGGGCGTCGTCTACCCCGAGTCGCTGGCCGCTCCGCTCAGGGCGGTCGCCGCCGCGGCCGTCGTCGCCGGCTACGCGGGCCTCGCCGTGCGGGCCGAGCGCCGGAGGGACGAGCACGCCGCGGCCGGGCCGGCGGGCCGCTGACCACCGGGCGTACAGTCGCCCCGTGGTGAGGGCCGTCGGCGTCGTCGTCGCCCTGCTCGCCGCGGCGGCCGGTGCCGGGCCGGCCGAGGCGGGCGGCGGACCCGCCGCGCCGGGGGACTTCAACGGCGACGGCCTGCCCGACCTCGCCGTCGGCGTGGCCGGCGAGACCGTCGACGGCGTGGACGACGCCGGCGCCGTCCAGGTCGTCTACGCCGCTCCCGGCGCCCTCGACGACGGCCCGCCCGGCAGCATCGAGGACCAGTTCTGGTCGCAGGGCCGCCAGGGGCTCGCCGAGGCCGGCGAGGCCGACGACGGCTTCGGCGAGCCGCTGGCGAGCGGCGACTTCGACGGCGACGGCCACGCCGACCTCGCCGTCGGCGTCCCGGACGAGGACGTCGGGGCGGCCGTGGACGCCGGCGCCGTGCACGTGCTGTACGGCGGCCCGGACGGCCTCCAGGCGTCGGCGCCCGACGACCAGGCGCTCACCCAGGACACGCCCGGCGTGCGGGGCACCGCCGACTCGGCCGACCGGTTCGGCTCGGCCCTGGCCGCCGCCGACTTCGACGCCGACGGGTACGTGGACCTGGCCGTCGGGGTCCCGTCGGACGACGTCGGGGCGGTCGTGGTCGCGGGCGCCGTCGCCGTCCTCTACGGGTCGGCCGGCGGCCTGCAGGCGGACGCGCCGGACGACCTGCTGCTCACCCAGGACACGGCGAGGGTCGACGACGCGGCGGAGGTGGGCGACCGGTTCGGCGAGGCCCTGGCCGCCGGCGACCTCGACGGCGACGGGTTCGCCGACCTCGCGGTCGGCGTGCCGGAGGAGGACGTCACCGTCGACGACGACGGCGCCGTCGCCGTGGTCCACGGCTCCTCGGGCGGCCTCCAGGGCTCGGCCCCCGCCGACCAGCTGTGGCACCAGGACAGCGCCGGCGTGCGGGACAGCGCCGAGGTGGGCGACGAGTTCGGGGACCGGCTGGCGATCGGCGACTTCGACGGCGACGGGTTCGGCGACCTCGCCGTCGGCGTCCCCCAGGAGGACCGCAGCGGGCTCGCCGACAGCGGCGTCGTCGCCGTCCTCCACGGCTCGGCCGCCGGCCTGCAGGCCACGGCGCCGGACGACCAGGTGTGGGGCCAGGGCGGCGCCGGCGTGCGGGGGATCCCCGAGGCCGGCGACCGGTTCGGGTTCGCCGTGTCGGCCGGGGACTTCGACGGCGACGGGCGCGACGACCTCGCCGTCGGCATCCCCTACGAGACGGTCGGCGGCGTTGCCCAGACGGGCGCCGTCGCCGTCCTGCACGGCTCGCCGGCCGGCCTCCAGTCGACGGCGCCGGACGACCAGCTGTGGCACCAGGACACCGCCGGCGTCTGCGAGGTGGCGACCGGCGTGGAGCACTTCGGGTGGGCCGTGCTGGCCAGGGACTTCACCGCCGACGGCCACGCCGACCTCGCCATCGGCGCCCCCTACGAGACGATCGCCGACGCCACGGGGTCGCACTCCCAGGCCGGCATCCTCCACGTGCTGTACGGGACGGCGGGCGGCCTCGGGACGGTCGGCGACCAGTGCATCTGGCAGGGCGGCACGTTCCTCGACCGGTACGAGGCCGACGACCGCTTCGCCCACGCCCTCGGCTAGCTGCCCTTCACCGCGACGGCACCGGCTCGGCCACGAGCGCCGACCGCAGGAACGCCAGCAGCTCGGACCGCCGGCGGACCAGGGAGCGGGACGTCGGCTCGACGCCCAGGGCGCGGAGCACCTCGACCTCGGTGGCGACGCCGATCACCGCAGAGTAGGCGGACAGGAGCAGGAGGCGGGCGTCCTGGCGGCGCATGGTCCCGGCGTCCATCTCCGCCTCGAGGAACGACCTGGCCCGGTCGACCAGGGGCTCGAGGGCGTCGGCCAGGCGGGTGGCGGCCGGCGGGCCGAGGCGGCTGACCTCCCGCAGCAGGCCGAGCAGCTCGGGGCGGCGGGCCGCCAGCCGGAACACCGAGCGGACGACGGCCTCGACCCTGGCCCAGCCGGTGCCGGCCGTCGCCAGCGCCGACTCGAGGGCAGCCGACAGCTCCCCGGCCGACCGGTCGACCACGGCGCCGAGCAGGGCCTCCTTGGACGGGAAGTAGTAGAGGATCGTCTGCTTGCGCACGCCCAGCTCGGCGGCCAGGGCGTCGAGCGAGGTCGCCTCGTAGCCCCGGCTGGCGAACGACACGAGCGCGGCGTCGAGCGCCCGTTCTCGCGTGCGGAGATGCGCGTGTGCGGTTCGCTGCGGCAGGGAGGAGACGCTTCTCATCGAGAGCACAGCAGGTAGCCGGGACCTGGCTGGTTACTTTACCATAGCCCGTCGTCGGACTGCCGGGGAGCGGAGCGTGAACGCGAGCGACGGAGTTCCTTGCCTTTGGTTTTTCCTGCCTCTTCCACACCCCATCGGCCTACCGCACGGGTGGGTGGGACAGTGGGGCGTCAGTCCTGAGGAAATGGATCGTCTACAGTCGCGCCCACCGATTGGATTGCACTGTTCGCTAATGGTTCACCAGATCGAACGTACTGCGAACGTTCTAGTCAGCGACATTGTTGACGTCACGTCGTATGCGGCCGCCTGCGTCCGAGGAGCGGCGTCGCCATCTACTCCTCCGGGGGGCGAACGCCTTCCTCCGCCGGATATGACGTCACTCAAAGCGGGCCTGACGATTATAGAAGCTTGCGTCCCAACTGCTGTGCCTCAGGATGAACGCGCTATTGACATAGCGCTCGATCTAGCACTTGAGGCGGTTGCGGGAGTACAACGGGCAGTCGGCGAGGTGTCCCGTCTACCGGTGAGAATCATCACCCGTTCTCACCTTCCTCCAGTCATAACAGTTTTCCCCGGCCACATACACCTCGATGGTTCGCGTCCGAATTTCGGCGAACCGGTTTCACACCGAGTCACCGGCTCGGCTGCCCCTCAACTGTTCGGCCTCGATGCTTCCCCGTTGTCCGATGCCCAGCTTCGGCGTGTGAGCCTTACACTGGACCAGTTCTCACGCGGCCACCCGTACGCTCTAGCTAGTGACCTGAGGCGGGAGGCCATCGTCCAGCGGAGGTTAGATGGCAGCGCCCGCCTTACTGTGGTTACTCTCGCCACAACAGGCGAAGTCCTCTTAGATAGCCTTCTTCTGCAGCTGGCTTGGGAAGAAGGGACGACACCGCTGGATGCGGTGAAGTTGCTCGGTCGTAGAACGGGGCACCAGGCGAAGGTACTATCCGCGTTTCCTCCTCGACTCGGGGGGGACTGGGACCCGAACGGACGGGGCCCAGTCGGCGAATATTTTCAACGGCTTGTGAATCTGCGTCACCGGGTTGTCCACGCTGGGCATAACCCAACGGTCGAGGACATGGAGCGCGCTTGGCAGGCGCTGAATGGCCTAGAGCGCCATATCGGCGATTGCCTTTCGGCGCCGACGGTGCTCTACCGCTACCCGAGGACCGCATTCCTGTGGGCAGGCGAGAGCGGTCTACGCCGGCGAGGTCGTTGGAGTAAGCGCTTCGAGTCCTTCGTTAACGATCAATCGCAGCCAAATTGGATAAGTACCTTCCATCGCTGGCGTCGACGCGTCGAGCTTGCGTCGGACCCTAAGCCGCCGCCTCCCGGGAGCGATCCTAACCGAGTCCACCTCTACTACGAGGTTCGTGATGGCAAGGAGCGATGGGCGCTTTACGATGAGCTAACCGATATGGCAGTCGCCGACGTTGATCCTTCTGAGAGCGTCACTGCAGCTCAGCGAGCGGCTCTCAGGGCGACTACCTATGCAGCGAATGGAGAGTTCTACCGGTCACTCGTAGAAACCGATAAAAGTAAGCTCCCTAGCGCGTCCTCGTGGGTTCCGTCCGATCAAGTATTCCCGGAGCTTTCCGTTGACCCTGGACCTCCTCCACCGCCGAAGCGAAAGCGATAGACAGGCGCAGCGCCGAGCGCCCGGCTGGCGAACGACACGAGCGCGGCGTCGAGCGCCCGTTCTCGCGTGCCCATCTACCAGATGGTAGAGAATGGGGGCGATGATCCGCGACGCGCTGGACGGCCGGCGCCTGGCCGTCACCGGCGGCACGGGGTTCCTCGGCACCGCGCTGGTCGAGCGGCTGCTGCGCTCGGTGCCCGGCTGCGAGCTCGTCCTGCTCGTGCGGGGCGGCCGGCGGTCCTCGCCGGCCCAGCGGGTCAAGCGGGAGGTCCTCCGCAACGACGCCTTCGACCGCCTCCGCGGCCAGCTGGGCGACCGGTTCGACGCCGAGATGGCCCGCCGGCTCACCGTGGTGAAGGGCGACGTGGGCACCGACGGCCTCGGCCTCGACGACGCCGGCCGGGAGGCGTTGGCCGCCTGCGACGCCGTCCTCCACTCGGCCGCCTCGGTCGCCTTCGACTCGCCCCTCGACGCCGCCGTCGAGGTCAACCTGCTCGGCCCGTCCCGGGTGGCCGCCACCCTCCACGACCTCGGCTCCCGGGCCCACCTCGTCGCCGTCTCCACCTGCTACGTGGCCGGCAACCGGCGGGGCTCGGCCCCCGAGGAGCCGGTGACGGCGAGCCCGTTCTGGGTCGACGTCGACTGGCGGGCCGAGGTGGCCGCCGCCCGCCGGGCCAGGGCCGACGCCGAGGCCGAGAGCCGCACCCCCGAGATGCTGGCCCGCTTCCGCAAGGAGGCCCACCGGGAGCTGGGCGCGGCGGGCGTGCCCCTCCTCGCCGAGAAGACCGAGCAGCGCCGGGCCCGCTGGGTGGGCGACCGGCTGGTCGAGGCCGGCCGGGCCAGGGCGGCGTCGCTCGGCTGGCCCGACGCCTACGCCTACACCAAGGCGCTCGGCGAGGTCGCCCTGCTGGAGACGAGGGGCGACCTGCCGGTGACGATCGTGCGGCCGTCGATCATCGAGTCGGCCCTCGCCGAGCCGAAGCCCGGCTGGATCAGGGGCTTCCGCATGGCCGAGCCGGTGATCATCTCGTTCGCCAAGGGCCTGCTGAAGGACTTCCCCGGCGTGCCCGAGGGCGTGGTCGACGTGATCCCCGTCGACCTCGTGGCCGCGGCCATCGTCGAGGTCGCCGCCTCGCCGCCCCCGCCCGAGCCGACCGTCGTCCAGGTGGCGTCCGGCTCGGTCAACCCGCTGCGCTACCGCCGCCTGGTCGACCTGGTCAGCGGCTGGTTC
The DNA here is from genome assembly GCA_036399815.1 of Acidimicrobiales bacterium. Classification (NCBI taxonomy): domain Bacteria; kingdom Bacillati; phylum Actinomycetota; class Acidimicrobiia; order Acidimicrobiales; species Acidimicrobiales bacterium. The sequence goes on along the minus strand of DASWMK010000265.1, from coordinate 11,692 downwards.
ACCGAGCACCCGCTGTACGACAGCCAGGGCCAGCCCATCGTCGTGCCCGAGTGGTCGTTCCCGGGCCGGGGCCGGGTGCAGGCCCAGCTGCACCGGGCCAGGACGTCGCTGGAGCGGGCCGAGCGGGCCCTCGCCACCCTGCCGCTGCGGGGGAAGCAGGCCGACGTGAGCGCCCGCATCGAGGACCGGCGCGAGCAGATCGACCGGGCCATGGGCTACGTGGAGCTGTACGGCGCGTACGCCGAGTGCGAGGCGGTGTTCGGGGTCGACCGCCTGCTGGCCCGGTGGGAGGCGCTGGACCAGGAGGACCGGCGGGACTTCTGCTTCGACCCCCGGGTCGTCGAGTGGGGCCCGTACGTGCGGGACGTGCACCTGCCGTCGGTGGTCGAGCACGGCCGGGTGCGGACCGGGCCGTCGACCCGCACGGGCGCCAACCGCGAGGAGCGGCTGCGGGCCCAGGTGCTGTCGCCCGACCGCCACTTCGCCGCCTTCGACCTCGAGAACACGCTGATCGCCTCGAACGTGGTCGAGAGCTACGCCTGGCTGGCCACCCGCCGGCTCCGCTCGGACGACAAGCTCCGCTTCGTGCTGCGCACGCTGTGGGAGGCGCCGTCGCTGCTCGCCCTCGACCGCCGGGACCGCAGCGACTTCCTCCGCCACTTCTACCGGCGCTACGAGGGCGCGCCCGTCGCCCAGCTCGACGAGGACGCCGCCGAGCTGTTCTCCGCGCTGCTGCTGACCAAGTCGTTCCCGGCCGCCATCCGCCGGGTCCGCGAGCACCGGGCCCTCGGGCACCGGACGGTGCTCATCACCGGCGCGCTGGAGTGGGTGGTGAAGCCGCTCGGGCCGCTGTTCGACGACGTGGTGTGCGCCCGGATGACGGCGACCGGCGGCCGCTACACCGGCGAGCTCACCGCCGCCCCGCCGACCGGCGAGGCCAGGGCCCAGGCCATGGCCGACTACGCCGACGAGCACGGGCTGTCGGTGGCCGAGGGCGTGGCCTACGCGGACAGCGCCAGCGACCTGCCCATGCTCGAGGCGGTCGGCTTCCCCGTGGCCGTCAACCCGGAGACCCGCCTGGCCACCATCGCCCGCAAGCGGGGCTGGCTGGTCGAGCACTTCGCCGCCGCGCCCGGCGGGGTGAAGCCGCTCCTGCCGCTCGCGCCCCGGCGCACGGCGAAGGTGCCGTGAGGCCGTGAGGGCGCTGGTCTTCGAGCGGTCGCTCCCCCGCTTCGCCGCCGCCAGGGTCGCCGGCCGCCTGGCGCCGGGCCGGGGCGCGAGGGTCGGGCCGCTGTCCCTCGACGACGTCGACCCGCCCGACCTGCCCGGCCCGGGCTGGGTGCGGGTGCGGCCCCGGCTGGCCGGCATCTGCGGCAGCGACCTGGCCACGATCGACGCCGTCAGCTCGCGCTGGTTCGAGCCCATCGTCAGCTTCCCGTTCGTGCCCGGCCACGAGGTGGTCGGCGACCTGGAGGACGGCGGCCGGGTGGTGATCGAGCCGGTGCTCGGCTGCGCCGCCCGCGGCGTCGACCCGCCCTGCCCGGCCTGCGCCGCCGGCCGGCTCGGCAACTGCGAGCGCATCGCCCACGGCCACCTGAGGCCCGGCCTCCAGACCGGGTTCTGCGCGGACACCGGCGGCGGCTGGGGCCGGGAGCTGGTCGCCCACGGCAGCCAGGTCCACCCCGTCCCCGACGACCTGGCCGACGAGGCCGCGGTGATGGTGGAGCCGGCCGCCTGCGCCGTCCACGCCGCGCTGGCCGTGTCCGAGGCCGCCGGCGTCGTGGTCGTGCTCGGCGCGGGGACGATCGGCCTCTGCGCCGTCGCCGCCCTCCGCCGCTTCCGGCCGCCGGCCACCCTCCTCGCCGTGGCCAAGCACCCCGAGCAGCGGGCGCTCGCCCTCGACCTCGGCGCCGACGTGGTGGTCGCCCCCGGCGAGGTGGCGAGGGGCGTCCGCCGGGCGACCGGCACGCTCGTCGTCGACGGCCGCCTGGCCGGCGGGGCCGACGCCGTCGTCGACTGCGTGGGCAGCGCCGGCAGCGTGGCCGACTCGCTGGCCGTCACCCGCCCCCGGGGCCGGGTGGTGCTGGCCGGCATGCCCGGCGAGGTGTCGGTCGACCTCACGCCCCTCTGGCAGCGGGAGATCGAGCTGCGGGGCGCGTACGCCTACGGCACCGAGCAGGGCGGGCGGCGCACGTTCGACCTCGCCTTCGAGCTGGTGCGGGCGGCCCGGCTGGGCAGGCTGGTGTCGGCCACCTACCCGCTCGACCGCTACGAGGAGGCCCTGGCCCACGCCGCGGAGGCCGGCCGCCGGGGCGCCGTGAAGATCGCCTTCGACCTGCGCCGAGAGAGGAACCGCTGATGCCCCGCCCCGGCTTCGTGCTCGAGGTCGACCGGTCGACCCCGCCGACCCTGTTCCACCACGGCGAGGGCTTCCGGCTGGAGCGCCTCCCGGTGGGGTCGCGGGTCGTCTACCCGCCCGAGCCGCTCGACGCCCTGCGCGACCCCGACCAGGCCATCCGCGACGCGCTCCTCCACCCGCTCGACTGCGAGCCCCTCCCCGCCCTGCTGCGCCCGGGCATGCGCCTCACGATCGCCTTCGACGACGTGTCGCTGCCGCTGCCGAAGATGCGCCGGCCGGACGTGCGCCAGCGGGTGATCGAGGCCGTGCTCGACCTGGCCGCCGAGGCCGGCGTGGACGACGTCGTGCTGATCGCCGCGCTCGCCCTGCACCGGCGGATGACCGAGTCGGAGCTGCGCCACGCGCTCGGCGACCGGGTCTACGACGCCTTCGCCCCGCACGGCCTGCTCACCCAGCACGACGCGGAGGACCCGTCGGCCCTCGCCTTCCTCGGCACCACCGACCGGGGCGAGGAGGTCGAGATCAACCGGCGGGCGGCCGAGAGCGACCTGCTCGTCTACGTCAACATCAACCTCGTCGCCATGGACGGGGGCCACAAGTCGACGGCCACCGGCCTCGCCAGCTACCGCAGCCTGCGCCACCACCACAACGTCCGCACCATGCAGCACAGCCGGTCGTTCATGGACCAGCACAGCAGCGAGCTGCACTCGTCCAACTGGCGCATGGGCAAGGTCATCCGCGACGCGGGCGTGCGGATCTTCCAGATCGAGACGACGCTCAACACGAACACGTTCCCCGAGCCGTTCCATTTCCTGCAGAAGCGGGAGTGGGAGTGGTCGGCGAGGGACCGGGCGACGTTCGTGGCCTCCTCCAAGGCGCTCGACCGCACGCCGCCGAAGCTGGCCCGGTCGATCTTCCACTCGATCGAGTCGCCCCACCAGATGACGTCCGTGCAGGCCGGCGACATCGAGGCCGTCCACCGCCTGACGACCGAGCACGTCCACCGCCAGCACCTCGTGCCGGTCGAGGGCCAGACCGACGTGCTGACGATGGGGCTGCCCTACATCAGCCCGTACAACGTCCACTCGATCATGAACCCGGTGCTCGTGATGTGCCTCGGGCTCGGCTACTTCTTCAACCTGTACCGGGGCCGGCCGCTCGTCCGCCAGGGCGGGGTGCTGATCATGAGCCACCCGACGCCGTGGGAGTTCCACCCCGTCCACCACCCGAGCTACATCGACTTCTTCGAGCAGGTGCTGGCCGAGACGACCGACCCGGTGGAGATCGAGTCCAAGTACGAGGAGTCCTTCGCCACCGACGAGTGGTACCGCCACCTGTACCGGACCTCGTACGCCTACCACGGCGTCCACCCGTTCTACATGTGGTACTGGGGCGCCCACGCCCTCCAGCACCTCGGCGGCGTGATCGTGGTCGGCGGCAACCAGCGGGCCGTGCGCCGGCTCGGGTTCAAGCCGGCGTCGACGCTGGCGGACGCGCTGGAGATGGCGACCGACGTGGTCGGCCCGGACCCGAGCGTCACCCACTTCCACGCCCCGCCCATCCTCATGGCGGACGTGACGTGAAGACGCTCGGCTCGCTCGGGTTCCCGTACCGGGCGCCGACCCACCCGACGACCGTCGAGCGCCGGCCGGCCGTGCGCCGCACGGGGCCGGACTACGACACGGCGTGGGCCAGGCGGTGGCCGGCCAGGGTGGCGAGGGTGCTCGCCGTCGAGGGGCTGATGCGGCCGGCGGTGGCCGTGCTCGGCTCGCCCGAGCGGTGCGGGCTCGACCGCCTCGACGGGCTGGAGGGGCCGGCCATCTTCGCCGCCAACCACCACAGCCACCTCGACACGCCGCTGATGCTGACGTCGATCCCCGAGCCGTGGCGGCACCGCCTGGTCGTGGGCGCGGCGGCCGACTACTTCTTCGCCGGCCGGGTGAGCGGTGCCGTGTCCGCGCTCGCCATGGGCGCCATCCCGATCGAGCGGACCAAGGTGACCCGCCGCTCGGCCGACCTGGCCGCCTCGCTGATCGGCGAGGGGTGGAGCATGCTGATCTTCCCTGAGGGCGGGCGCAGCCCCGACGGGTGGGGCCAGCCGTTCCGGGGCGGGGCCGCCTACCTGTCGGCCCGCTGCGGCGTGCCGGTCGTGCCCGTGCACCTCGCCGGCACGGGCGGCGTGCTGCGCAAGGGCGACCGGCTGCCGGTGCCGGGGTCGACGACGGTGACGTTCGGGACGCCCCTGCGCCCGGTGGACGGCGAGGACACGAGGCGGTTCGCGGCCCGCATCGAGCGGGAGGTGGCCGCGCTCGGCGACGAGGCGACGACCGACTGGTGGACGGCGCGGCGGCGGGCCCACGCCGGCGCCACCCCGTCCTTGTCCGGCCCGTCGGCCGGGGCCTGGCGCCGGGCCTGGTCGCTCGGCGAGCGCAACCGGGGCCGCCGCCGCCCGAGGCCGAGGTGGCCGGACCTCCGCTGACCGGCGCGGCGCGGCGGGCGCCGGAGGCCGGGGCGGTGACGCCGGCCGGCCACCCGCCGAGCGGCGAGGGCGACGGCGAGACGCGCGAGGACCGGCGGTGACGCCGGCCGGGCACCCGCTGAACCGGGAGCGGCGGGCGGAGGCGCTGCTCGGGCGGGTGCTCGCGTTCGACGGGACGACGGTCGGGGTGGCGAGGGACGGCGAGGTGGTCGCCCGCTTCCCGGTGCGCCTCGTCACCCGGGTGCGCCAGGTGCGGGAGCCGCTCGGCATCGTCGTGCACATCTGGTGGAAGGGCGACCGGGGCACCCACACCAAGCGGGGCACGGTCAGCCTGGCCTTCACGTTCGAGCAGTGGGCCAGGGCGAAGCCGATCGTCGTCGACATCGACCTCGCCGCCCTCGGCCCCCACTGACCTGCCAACCTGGCGCGATGACGACCAGCTACCCGTTCACCAACCTCGTGTTCGAGGGCGGCGGGGTGAAGGGGATCGCCTACGCCGGCGCCCTCGCCGTCCTCGCCGAGCGCGACGTCCTGCCCAGGGTGACGGCGGTGGCGGGCACGTCGGCCGGGGCGATCACGGCCGCCCTGGTCGCCGTCGGGTACACGCCCGAGGAGCTGACCGAGACGATGCTCGCCCTCGACCTCCGGAAGTTCGAGGACGGCAAGCTCGAGGGACCGGTGCGGCTGGTCGAGAAGTACGGCTTCTACAAGGGAGAGGCGTTCCTCGACTGGATGCGGGAGCAGGTGGCCGCCAAGGTCGGCTCGCCGGACGCCACCTTCGCCGACCTGGCGGCGCAGGGCCGGCCCGACCTCCGGGTGGTGGCGACCGACCTGGCGACCCAGGTGCCGCGGGTCTTCTCGCCGTCCACCAGCCCGACGGTCGCCGTCGCCCACGCCGTGCGCATGTCGATGTCCATCCCGTTCTTCTTCGCCGCGGTGCAGGACGAGGGCAGCGTCTACGTCGACGGCGGCGCGGTGTGGAACTACCCGGTCGAGATCTTCGACACGGGCGGCCCGAACGTCGCCACCCTCGGGTTCCGCTTCGAGAACACGTCGGCCGCGCCCCGGCCCCCGAGCCACGTCGGCGACGTGGTCGAGTACGTCAAGGCGCTCTACGAGGCCATGTCGATGGTGCAGACCGACTTCTACCGGCGCAGCGGCGCGGACGTCGAGCGGACCGTCGTGGTCGACGACCTCGGCATCAAGGCCACCGAGTTCGCCATCACCGACGACCAGAAGCACGAGCTGATCGCCAGGGGCAGGGCCGCCACCGACGCCTTCCTGAACGCGTGGACCCCGGCGACCGCCACCGCCTGATCGTCGACAAGCCCGAGGTCGCCGACCTCGTGCGGCCCTGGGACCCCCGCGCCGTCGAGGTCGCGGCCAGGGTCGCCGCCATGGTCGCCGACGCCCGGCCGGGCACGGTCGTCGAGCACGTCGGGTCGACGTCGGTGCCCGGCCTGGCCGGCAAGGGCGTCGTCGACCTCCTGATCGAGGCCGACCCTGCCGACGTGCCGGCCATCGCCGGCGTCCTGCTCGACCTCGGCTTCGGCCCGCAGACCGCCGCCGACGCCTTCCCGCCGACCCGCCCGATGCTCCGCGGCGGCATCGAGCACGACGGCAGGGTCTTCGGCCTCCACGTGCACGTCGTCCCGGCGACGAGCGGCGAGGCCGCCCGCCTGCGCGCCTTTCGCGACCGCCTCCGGTCCGACCCCGAGCTGCGGGCCGCCTACGAGGCCCACAAGCGCCGCATCCTGGCCGAGGAGACGACCGACCCGGCGGCCTACCAGCAGGCCAAGGACCGCTTCTTCGACGCCCCGGGTTAGGCGGCCGGCTCGAAGAAGAGCTGGAACTCGAGGATGCCGACGGGCTCGATGCTGACGACGCTGCCGGTGGTCGGGGGCTCGATGCCGTAGTCGCGCATGTCGAGCTCGAGGCTGCCGACGACCTCGATGCGGTCGCCGGTCCACACCGCCTCGATCGGGATGTCGACCGGCTGGGTCGTGCCGTGCAGGGTGAGGTCGCCGGTGGCCGTCGCCTCCACCGCCTCCCCGACGGTCGGCTCCCCGCCGAGGTCGACCGGCTCGGTGAGGCGGAAGGTCGCCGTCGGGAACTCCGACGTCTCGAGCCCCCGGCCCCGCAGGGCGGCGTCCCTCGCCCCCGTGTCGCTCCGCAGCTGGGTCATGTCCACCTCGAGCTGCGCCTCCGGCACGGAGGTCCCCTCGACGGTGAGCGTCCCCTCCACCGCCGGTGACCGGCCGACGGCGTCGGACGGCGAGCCGAACCCGGCGAAGGTCTCGGTCACCCGGTAGCCGGCGAACGAGTCGCCCTCGGCCACCTGCCAGTCGCCGTCGGCCGACGCCCTGGCGTCCGCGGCCGCGGCCCCGGACGTCGAGGACCCCCCGGACGTCGACAGCGCCACCGGCGGCGGGCTGTCGTCCCTGAGGAAGTTCCACCAGAACACGACGCCGGCCGCGACCAGCAGCACGACGGTGACGGCGGCGACGATCGTCCACGTCCTGCGGCGACGGCTCATGCCCCTTTCTACGGAGCGGAGCGGCCGATGGTTTCCACTACGCTCCTCCGACTGGCAACGGCGCCACCGACCGACCCACCGGATCTGGGAGGTGTGCGCCACGATGCGCGAGCACGACGCCTGCGGGATCGGCTTCGTCGCCGACGCCGGAGGGCGGCCGTCGAGGGCCGTCGTCACCGCTGCCCTCGCCGGCCTGGCCGCCGTCAAGCACCGGGGGGCGATCCTGGCCGACACGAGGTCGGCCGACGGCTCCGGCCTCCTCGTCCCCCTCCCGCCCGCCGTGTTCGGCGCCGGGCGGGGGGTCGCCGCCCTGTTCGTGCGGGGCGACGACCCCCGCGCCGCGGTCGAGGCGGCCGCCGCCGCCGAGGGCATCCGGGTGGTCGACTGGCGGGTGCCGCCCACCGACGACGCCGAGCTCGGCGAGCAGGCTCTGGCCAGCCGGCCCCGCTTCCTCCAGGCCGTGTTCGAGCCCGCCCCCGGTGCCGCCCCGGCCGCGGGCACCGAGCGGGCCGCCTACCGGCTCCGCCGCCGGGTGGCCGCCACGGCGCCGTCCGGCACGTACGTCGCCTCCTGCTCGTACCGGACGGTCGTCTACAAGGGCCTCGTCGCCGCCGACGGGCTGGGGCGGTTCTGGCTCGACCTGGCCGACGAGCGCTTCGCCGCCCCGTTCGCCGTCTTCCACCAGCGGTTCTCCACCAACACGGCGCCGGCCTGGGAGCGGGCCCAGCCGTTCCGCACCCTGTGCCACAACGGGGAGATCAACGCCATCCGCGGCAACGAGCTGCGGGTCGCCGGCCGGGGGCCGCTCGGCACTGCCGCCGCCGGGCTCGGGCCCGACGACCTGTTCACGCCGCTGCTCGAGGGCGACGACTCCGACTCCGGGAAGCTCGACGCCATGGTCGAGCTGCTCACGCTCGGAGGCCGGGACGTGCGCCACGCCATGGCCATGGTCGTGCCGCCGGCCTGGGAGCACGACCCCCACCTCGACCCGGAGGTGAGGGGCTTCTACCGCTACCACTCGGCGCTGATGGAGCCGTGGGACGGGCCGGCCGCGCTCGTGTTCACCGACGGGGTCGGCGTGGGCGCCGTGCTCGACCGCAACGGCCTGCGCCCGATGCGGTGGGCGGCCTGCGAGGACGGGCTCGTCGCGTGCTGCTCGGAGGCGGGCGCCGTCGACCTGGCCGGCCACGGGCGGGTGGAGCGGGGCCGGCTGGGGCCGGGCCAGATGCTGTTCGTCGACCCGACGCGGGGCCTGCTGACCGACGAGGACTGCAAGCTCCGGCTGGCCGCGGCCGCCCCCTACGCCCGCTGGGCGGCCGACGGCTTCCTGCCCGTGAGCCGGGGCGAGCCGCTCGACGAGACGCCCGACGACCTCGCCGCCCGCCAGGCCGCCCACGGCTACACGAAGGAGGAGGTGGCCATGGTGCTGCGGCCGATGGCCTCCGAGGGCGCCGAGCCGACGTTCTCGATGGGCGACGACTCGCCGCTCCCCCACCTCGCCGGCCGCCCCCGGCCGGTCGCCCACTACCTCCGCCAGCGCTTCGCCCAGGTGACGAACCCGCCGATCGACTCGCTGCGGGAGCGGTCGGTGATGAGCCTGCGCACCCTGCTCGGCCCCCGCCGCCCGCTGCTGTCCGAGGGGCCCGAGGCGGCTCGGCTCGCCGTCCTGCGCTCGCCGGTGCTGTTCCCGTCGGCCGTCGACGCGCTCGCCGCCCCGGGCTGCTGCCCGTTCCCGGCGGTCGTCCTCGACGCCACCTTCCCGGCGGCCGACGGGGCCCCAGGGCTGCGGCGGGCCGTCGAGCGGCTGGCGGCCGAGGCCGAGGCCGCCGTCGACGGCGGCGCCGGGCTGCTCGTGGTGGACGACGGCGCCGTCGGCGACGACCGGGCCCCGGTGCCGTCGCTCCTCGCCGCCGGCGCGGTCCACGCCCGCCTCGTCGCCGCCGGGCGGCGGTCGGCGGCCGGGCTCGTCGTGGTGGCCGACGACGTGCGCGACGTCCACTCGCTCGCCGCCCTCGTCGGCTACGGGGCCGACGCCGTCTGCCCCCGCCTCGCCCTCCAGACCGTCGCCGCCGAGGCCGACGCCGGCGACGACCCGACGGCGGTCAGCGCCGAGGCCCAGGACCGCCTCCAGGCCGCCTTCGAGGCCGGGCTGCTGAAGGTGATGTCGAAGATGGGCATCAGCACGGTCGACTCCTACCGGGGCGCCCAGGTGTTCGAGGCCGTCGGCCTGGCCGGCGAGGTGGTGGACGCCTGCTTCCCGGGCACGCCGTCGGTGGTGGGCGGCCTCGGCTTCGAGGCGCTCGGCGAGGACGTGCTGGCCCGCCACGCCCGGCGGGCCGCCGACCTCGAGTCGCCCGGCTTCTACCGGGTGCGCAAGGGCGGCGAGCGCCACGGCAAGGACAAGGAGACCGTCGACGCCCTCGCGGCGATGACCGCCGCCCACCTCCTCCAGCGGGCCATCCACGAGGGCTCGGACGAGCGCTACGAGGCCTACGCCGCCCTCGTCAACGGCCGCCCGCCGCTCGAGCTCGCCGACCTGCTCGAGCCGGTGCCGGCCGGCGACCCGGTCCCCCTCGACGAGGTCGAGCCGGCGTCGGCCATCGCCCGCCGCTTCTCCACCGGCGCCATGTCCCACGGCTCGCTGTCCGCCGAGGCCCACGAGAACCTGGCGAGGGCCATGAACCTGCTCGGCGGCCGGTCCAACTGCGGCGAGGGCGGCGAGGACCCGGCCCGCTTCCCCACGCGGGGCCTCGGGCGGGACGACCGCGACTCGCGCATCAAGCAGGTCGCCTCCGGCCGGTTCGGGGTCACCCCGGAGTACCTGGCCCACGCCGACGAGCTCCAGATCAAGATGGCCCAGGGCTCCAAGCCGGGCGAGGGCGGCCAGCTGCCGGGCCACAAGGTGACGAGGGAGATCGCCCGGCTCCGCCACACCCAGCCGGGGATCGGCCTGATCTCGCCGCCGCCCCACCACGACGTCTACTCGATCGAGGACCTCGCCCAGCTCGTGTACGACCTGAAGCAGGTCAACGGGGCCGAGGTGTCGGTGAAGCTGGTGGCCGAGTCGGGGGTCGGCACGGTGGCCGCCGGCGTGGTCAAGGCGCTGGCCGACGTCGTCCACGTGAGCGGCGCGTCGGGCGGCACGGGGGCCAGCCCGCTGTCGTCGATCAAGCACGCCGGCCTGCCGTGGGAGCTGGGCCTGGCCGAGACCCGCCAGGCCCTGGCCGAGAACGGGCTGCGGGGCCGGGTGCGGCTGCGGGTGGACGGCGGGCTGATGACCGGCCGCCACGTGCTCGTCGCCGCCCTCCTCGGCGCCGACGAGTTCTCGTTCGGGACGGCGGCGATGATCGCCGAGGGCTGCATCATGCTGCGGGCCTGCCACCGCGACACCTGCAAGCCGGGGGTCGCCACCCAGCGGCCCCACCTGCGGGCCAACTTCGCCGGCACCCCCGAGGGGGTCGCGGCCTACTTCCTGTTCGTCGCCGAGGAGGTCAGGCGGCTGCTGGCCTCGCTCGGGCTCCGGTCCCTCGACGAGGCCGTCGGGCGGGCCGACCTGCTGCGCCAGCGCGCCACCGGCGACGCCCGCGCCGACGCCGTCGACCTCACCCCGCTGCTGGCGCCGCCGGCCCCCGGCGCGGCCCGCCGGTTCGAGGCCCGGGTCCCGCTCCAGGACCCCCGCTCGCCGCTCGGCGACCGCCTCGCCGCCGACGCCTTCCGGGCCGTCTGGGAGGGCGACGAGGTCGAGCTCCGCTACCCGATCACCAACGGCGACCGGGCCGTCGGCGCCGCGCTCGGCGGGGCGCTGGCCCTCGAGTTCGGCGAGCACCGGCCGAGGGGGACGGCGTTCGCCCGCTTCGACGGCTCGGCCGGGCAGAGCTTCGGCGCCTTCCTCACCGACGGCGTCGAGCTGGAGCTCGTCGGCGAGGCCAACGACTACGTCGGCAAGGGCATGGGCGGCGGGCTCGTCGTCGTGCGGCCGGGCGACGACGCGCCGGGCGACGGCGTCCCCGTCCTCGCCGGGAACACGTGCCTGTACGGGGCGACCGGCGGCGAGCTGTTCGTCGCCGGCGCGGTCGGCGAGCGCTTCGCCGTGCGCAACTCGGGCGCCGTCGCCGTCGTCGAGGGCGCCGGCGACCACGCCTGCGAGTACATGACCGGCGGCACCGTGGTGGTGCTCGGCGACGTCGGTCGCAACTTTGCCGCGGGCATGACCGGCGGCAGCGCCTACGTGCACGATCCGCGCATGCGCCTGCCACGCATGACCAACGCGGAGCTGGTCGAGCTCACGCCGCTCGACCCAGCCGAGGCGCTCGTCGTC
>DASWMK010000264.1 GCA_036399815.1 Acidimicrobiales bacterium | reverse complement strand
GGCGGCGCCCGGTGGACGACCGTGCTGGTCCACTACGTCGACGAGGGCTTCCCCGGTCCGCTCGCCTGAGGCGTCAGGGGCGGGCGGCGCCCGGCGCCGGGGCCGGCGCGGTGACGACCCGGCCGGTCCGCTCGCCGCCGGTCATCCCCTCGGTGCCCCGCCACTCGGCGGCCATCATGAACAGGGTGCGGCCGTCGTCGCCGCCGAGCGCGCAGGCGAAGCAGCTGCGGTCGAGTTCGACGGCGCCGAGCACCTCGCCGCCCTCGGCCACCCGCAGGCAGCGCAGCATCGCCGCGCACCACACGGCGCCCTCGGCGTCCAGGCAGATGCCGTCCGGGTAGCCGTCCACCTCGGCCCACACCCGCCGGTTGGACAGGCCGCCGTCGCCGCCGATGTCGAACGCGGTGAGCCGCCTGGCGTAGGACTCGGCGACGATCAGGGTGCCGCCGTCCGGGGTGACGGCCATGCCGTTCGGGAACTCCAGGCCGTCGGCGACCTGGCGCACGGTGCCGTCCGGGGTGACGAGGGCGACGATCCCCGGTCGCGGCGCCTCCCCGGCCATGAGGTCGAAGCCGATGCTGTTCACGTAGGCGTTGCCCCGGCCGTCGACGACCACCTCGTTCCACGGCCGGTCGACGAGCGGGGCGAGGTCGGCGTGGGTGACGAGCGAGCCGTCCGGCTCCCGGCGCACCAGCCGGCGCCCGTCGCCGTTGGTGACGACCAGCAGGCGGCCGTCCGGGAGCCAGTCGAAGCAGAACGGCAGCCCCGGCACCTCCATGACGGTCTCCCGGGTGCCGTCGAGGCGGGCGGCGACGATCTCGTGGGCCAGCCAGTCCGAGAACCACAGGCGCCCGTCGTGCCAGCGGGGCGACTCGCCGAGGGCCAGGCCCTCGAGCAGGACCTCGGGCATCACGGGTCGAGGCGCTCGTCGAGCCGGACGGTGACGACGTCGCCCTCGTGCTTGGCGATGGCCCTGCGGAGGTCGGCCCGGATCGGCAGCTTGTGGGTGCCGTCGCCGAGGGCCATGAACGAGCTGCGGAACGGGTGGCCGTCGACCGTCCCCCGCACCTTCACGAGGCCGCGGGTGCCGAAGAACTCGGCCGACCCCGGCATCACCACGTAGGTCCACCCGCCCTTGCTCGGGCTCTTCCGCAGGGTCGCCGTGAACTCCTTGTCCAGGCTGGCCATCGGGGCCTCCTCTCGTCGTCCGGTGGCTGGTGGACGGGCCGGTGGGCCGGAACTCATCGCGCCGCCGTGGCGGCCACGTGGTCGGCGGCGGCCAGCATCTCCCGGCCGACGGGCTGGAGGTCGACGGCGGTGCACAGCAGCCCGGTCGACACCCGCTCGACCACGCCCCACTCCCACACGGCCGTGGCGTCGAGGCCGCAGCGGGCCGCCAGGCGGCGGGCCCGCTCGTGCGGGTCGCCGGCGAGGAGCTCGACGGGGTCCTCCCGCATCACGATGCCGAGGTCGTACTCGGCCTCGGCCAGCAGCCCGTCCGGGTCGACCAGCCGGAACCGGCCTCCGCCGGCCGAGAGCGCGTTCCACTGGTGGACGTCGCCGTGGACGAGCACGGCCCGCTCGTCGTCGTGGGCGGCCGCCCGCCGGGCGGCGCAGGCGACGGCGTGCTCGACGGCCCGGACCGAGCACGGGCGGCCCAGCTCGTCCCACGCAACGGCGACCTGCGCGGCCAGCCGGCGGGCCTTGTCCGCGCCGGTCGGCAGGCCGCAGCCGGGCGCCGGCCGCCAGACGCGCGCCGCGGTCGCGCACAGCACCTCGTGGCGCTCCCGGATCGGGAGGCGGAGGTCGTGCAGGGACGGGCCGAGCCGCTCGAGCAGGAGCGCGCCCCGGTCGAGGTCGTCGCGGAGGAGGCGGGCGCAGCCGTCGCCCCCGCAGAGGCGCAGGACGGTGGCCTCGTGGCCGGCGGCGTCGTGGTCGCGGGGGACGAGCAGCTTGAGCACGGCCGGCGTGCCGTCGGCCAGCACGGCCTCGGCCACGAACGCCTCCGTGGCATCGGCGAACGCCGGCCCGACGGCGATCCGCCACTCGGCCGCGAGGTCGGCGACGAGCGCGGGCAGCGCCGCCAGCCACCCCGACGCCCCGGCCTGCACGGCCTTGTTCCGCACCACGGCCGGCACGTCCACGGCCCCGGGCCGGGTCACGACGCGGTCTGCCGCTCCAGCGCCGCGGCGTACGCGCCGGCCACGCCGAGGCAGAACTGGACGAGCGGGTCGACCGTTTCCGGCCTCAGCCAGCCGGGGGTCGTCCTCGCCAGCTGCTCGGTGCCGGTGAAGCCGAACAGCGCGTCGGCGTAGGCGCGGAACTCACCGGTCACGAGCGGGTCGATGGGGATCCCGCTGTTCATCCCGGCGTACGACGCGAACGGCACCATCACCCGCCCGTCGGAGTAGACGGCGACGACGGTCCTAACGCCGCTCCTCGCCGGGCCCTTGGCCTCGAGCACGACGTGGTTGGGGCCGAGCCGCTTGCGATGGCCGGCGTCCAGCCACCGATCGAGGACGTCCTTCGCCGCCTCGAGCGAGGACGGCGACGTGAACTGCGCCCAGAAGTCGTCGAGCGAGCGCAGGCCGGCCTCCGACTGCTTCACCTGCTCGACCCTCGCGGTGAAGTTGTTCGGCGCCACGACGGCGGTGAACAGCGGCGCCCACGGACTGTCGTCGATGCGGACGGCCCTCGCCTCTACGAGCCACACGGCGATCCCCCGCTCCTGGTCGAGCTCGGCGAGCTCGTTGAGGTACTGGGCGACGGCACGGAACTCGTCGCGGTGCTGCTCCGCGACGACGACCAGGCCGCGAGCCCGCCGCGCCACGGCGTAGGCGAGGCCGCGGGTGAGGTGGTCGTGGTCCGCGGTCCCGTACTGGTTCTCGATGACGAACTCCGACCCGTCGGCGTCGTGGGCGACGACGTCGATCCGTCGCCCGCCCGTGGTCGGCACCTCGGATGCGCCGACGGACGCGAGGTCGACGCCGATGACGGAGCCGATCGCGTCGAGCTGTTCGGCGAGCAGGGGCGTGAAGTCCGCCGCCTCGCCCTTCCACGCCTCCCTGAGCCGTCCGAACACGAGCCTCGCCATCGTCGCCACGTCCCGGGTCTACACCGGGAGGCGGCCCGGCGCTCAGACGGCGTCGGCGGCGCGGTGGAGCTCGGCGATGTCGATCTTGCGCATGCCGAGCATGGCCTGGAAGGCCCGCTGGGCGCGCTCCTCGTCGGGGTCGGTGACGAGGTCGAGGAGGGCGGCCGGCACGATCTGCCACGACAGGCCGAAGCGGTCCTTCAGCCACCCGCACATGCTCTCCACGCCGCCGTCGGACAGCAGCGACCAGAACCGGTCGACCTCCTCCTGGGAGTCGCAGCGGACCTGGAACGAGACGGCCTCGCTGAAGGTGAACTCGGGGCCGCCGTTCAGGGCGACGAACTCGTGCCCGGCCAGCTGGAACCGCACGGTCATCACCGTGCCCTCGGGGCCGGGGCCGACCTTGCCGTAGCGGGTCACCTCGACGATCCGGGAGTCCTCGAAGATGCCGGTGTAGAAGGTCGCCGCCTCCTCGGCCCTGGTGTCGAACCACAGGCACGGGGTGATCCTGCCGATCGTCGCCATCGCGCTCGTCCTCTCGTCGTCGTCGCACCGCATCCGACGGACCGGGCCGGCCCGGCTCATCGGCCGGCCCGGAGCGATCAGCCGAGGATGCGGACGAACACGTCCGAGCGGTGGTCGGGGCCGCCGGGCACGAGGTCCCAGGCCAGCGAGCGGAAGGCGACGCGGCGGCCGTCCTCGCTGATCGACGCCCGGGAGCTGAGCCCGCTCGGGTCGCCGCCGAAGCGGTCGACGCTGACCCTGGTCGTCGTGCCGGCGGCGACGTCCCGGACGAACACGTCGTAGACGCCGTTGCCGTCGCCGGCCACCAGGTCCGAGGCCTCCGAGTAGAAGGCCACGTAGCGGCCGTCGCCGCTGGTGGACGGGTTGCGACTGGTCTGGTCGGGGTCGCCGCCGGCGACGTCGACGCTCACCCTGGTGGTGACGCCGGCGACCAGGTCCCGCACGAAGACGTCCTCGTGCAGGCCGTCGTCGCCCCCGGCCACGAGGTCGGTGGCCGCGGAGCCGAAGGCGACGTGGCGGCCGTCGGCGCTGATGGACGGCTGGTAGCTGAGCCCGTTCGGATCGCCGCCGGTCCCGTCGACGCTCACCCGCGTGGTGGTGCCGGCGACGAGGTCGCGGACGTACACGTCGAGCAGGTCGTTGTCGTCGCCGGGCACGAGGTCGCCGGCCTCGGAGTGGAAGGCCACGAGGCGCCCGTCGGCGCTGAGGCGGGGCCACTCGCTCTCGCCGTCGGCGTCGTCGCCGGCCGCGTCGACGCTGGCCCGCACGGTCGTGCCGGTGGCCAGGTCGCGGACGAAGACGTCCTCGAGGCCGTTGTCGTCGCCGGCCACGAGGTCCGTCGCCTCGGACTCGAAGGCGACGTAGCGGCCGTCGGCGCTGATCGAGGGGTAGTAGCTGTCGCCGTCGGCGTCGCCGCCGGCGAGGTCGACGGTGACCCGGGTGGTGACGCCGGCGACCATGTCCCGGACGAACACGTCCTCCAGGCCGTTGCCGTCGCCGGCCACGAGGTCCGAGGCGTCCGACTCGAACGCCACGTACCGGCCACTCCAGCTCATGGACGACAGCACGCTCGGGCCGTCGGCGTCGCCGCCGGCGAGGTCGACGCTGACCCGGCGGGTGGTGCCGGTGACGAGGTCACGGGCGAACACGTCGTAGTGGCGGTTGCCGTCGTCGGGCACGAGGTCCGACGCGCTCGACTGGAACGACACGTGGCGGCCGTTCGGGCTGATCGACGGGTAGTGGCTGCCGCCGTCCGGATCGCCGCCGCCGGTGTCCACGCTGACCTGGACCGTGGCCGGCGCGGCGGCCGCGCCACCGGCGACGCCCGTGGTGCCGGCGACCGCCAGCGCCGCTGCCAGCAGTGCCACCAGACGCCGTCCGTGGACGACCCGAGCTCGTACGGTCATGACCGACCCCCCGCCTCAGTCCCCCGGGCGAGGGTAGCCCCCCGACCCCGCCGCCGCTGGTGGTCCCACCGAGCCGCGGTCACAACCGCCCCGGCCGCCCTGTCCAACCAGGCATGCGCAGCGACACGAGCACGGTCGGCATCGCCGCCCCGCCGGCGGCCGTCCACGCCTTCCTCGCCGACCCGGAGCACCTGCCCCGCTGGGCCATCGGCTTCGCCAAGGCCGTCCGCCGGGAACCGGCCGGGTGGGTCGTCACCACCGCCCAGGGGGACGTGCCCGTCGCCGTCGAGGCGGACGAGGCCGCCGGTACGGTGGACTTCCACATGCGCCCCGCCCCCGGCGTCGAGGCCGTCGCCTACGTGCGGGTCGTGCCCAACGGCGACGGCAGCGAGGTCGTGTTCACCCAGTTCCAGCAGCCGGGCACGCCCGACGAGGTGTTCGACCAGCTCGTCGCGGCCGTCGGCCACGAGCTCGTCGCGCTCAGGGCGCTGATGGAGGTCGAGTGCCCGCTGTAGAGGACGCCGAGCTGCGGCGGCTGGCGTTCGCGGCCGGCGCGGGCGACCGCGACGCGCTGGCCGCCGTCGCCCGCCACGTGCAGGACGACGTGTACCGGCTGGCGCTGCGGATGCTGTGGCACCCGGAGGACGCGGCCGACGCGGCCCAGGAGGCGATGGTCCGCATCGTCACCCGCATCGGCTCCTACCGGGGCGAGGCCGCCTTCCGCACGTGGGCCTACCGGGTGGCGGCCAACCACCTGACGAACTGGCGGGAGAGCCGGGTCGAGCGGGAGCGGTTCGACTTCCGGCGCTTCGCCGAGGACCTGCACGAGGGGCTGGCCGAGCCCGAGGGCGACGGCCCCGGCGACCGCCTCCTCGCCGAGGAGGTGAAGCTCGGCTGCACGCTCGGGATGCTGCTGTGCCTCGACCGCGAGCACCGCCTGGCCTACGTGCTGACCGACGTGTTCGGCCTCCGCAGCGCCGACGCCGCCTACGTCTGCGCCACCACGCCGGCCGCCCTCCGCAAGCGGGCCAGCCGGGCCAGGGCCCGCCTCCAGGCGTTCGTGGCCGAGCACTGCGGGCTGGTCGAGCGGAGCGCGGCCTGCCGGTGCGACCGGCGGGTGGCGACGGCCGTCCGCATCGGCCGCGTCGACCGGGCCCGCCCGGCCTTCGCGGTGCACCACGAGGCCACCGCCGCCGTCGGCGAGATGGACCGGCTCCACGACCTCGCCTCGCTCATGCGCAGCCACCCCGACTACCGGGCGCCCGGCGCGGTGGTCGAGGCCGTCGGCGACCTCGTCGCCTCCGGCCGCTACCGCGTGCTCGGCTGACCGACCGGCGTGTCGAGGGCGGCGAGGTGGCGGGCGGCGCGGTCGTCGCCGTCGGGGCGGACGGCCCAGGCCGCCCGCGTCACCTTCGACAGCAGCTTGTGCGACCGGTACCAGGCCAGCACGGCGGGGTCGACCGGTCGCCCGGCGGCCTCGTAGCCGGCGCACAGCGCGCCCTCGAGGTCGGCCAGCGGCACCGTGAGCCGGCGCTCGGAGCGCAGCTCGGCGACGAACGTGGCCAGGTCGAGCTCGGGCTCGCCCATGGCGAAGCGGTCGAAGTCGACGAGCCCCAGGCGGTCGCCGTCGAGCAGCCACTGGTGGACGTGGGGCGCGCCGTGCACCGGGACCGACCGCTCCGGCGGCAGGGCGCCGGCGGCCGCGGCCAGCGCGGCGAGGCGGGCCCGCAGCTCGCCGGCCAGCGGGGGCAGGGCCCGGGCCGCCCGCTCGACGGCCCGGCCCGTCCTCGCCAGCTGGTCGGCCCGGCCGGCACGGGCGACGGGGGCGACCGGCGCCCGGCCGAGGCGGCCGAGGGCCTCGCCCAGGCGGTGGGCGACCGCGGGTGCGCCGGGCCCGAGCACGAGCGGCTCGACCGGGCGCCCGGGCACCTCGTGGTGCCAGACGGCGCCGGTCGCCTGGTCGTGGCGGTCCGGCCGGGCGACGGCGAACCCGAGCGCGCCGGCGCCGCCCGCCCGCCACAGCTCGACCGACCCGGCCCACACGGCGGC
>DASWMK010000263.1 GCA_036399815.1 Acidimicrobiales bacterium | reverse complement strand
CCACCCACACCTGCCGGCCGCCGTCCACCTCCTCGACCCTGGGAGCGCGGCCGGCCAGCCCGGCCGGCACCCGCTCCTCCCACACGCCGGGGTGCTCCACGACGTGGTCGTCGACCGAGACGAACCGGTGCTCGGTGCCCTCGACGACGACCGTCATGCGGCCAGCGCGTAGAGCCGCTCGGCGTTGCCGTGGAGGAGGCGGGCCCGGTCCTCGTCCCCCACGCCCTCCATCACGTGCTCGACGAGGGCCCACGAGTCGGGATAGGTGGACGTGCCGTGGGGGTAGTCCGACGCCCACATCAGGTTGTCGACCCCGATCACCGACCGGAGCTCGACCCCCCAGCGCTCGTACCAGAAGTTGGCGTGCACCTGGCGGCTCACCACCTCGCTCGGGCGGGTCGGCACGCCGTGGCGCCAGAGCCGCCCCCGCTCCCAGGCGTGGTCGGCCGCGTCCATCACGTACGGGAGCCAGCCGATGCCGGTCTCCGCGCACACGAGCTTGAGGCCGGGGAAGCGGTCGGCCACGCCGGACAGCACGAAGCTGGCGACGTACTGGGGCTGCACCGAGAACGCCGCCGTGCGCCGGAGGGCCTGGTTGTCCTCCCAGCGGGGCGGGAGGAGGCGGATGCCGGCGTGGGCGTGCCAGTGGATGGGCACGCCGAGCTCCTCGCAGGCCGCCCACAGCGGGTCCCAGGCCCGGTCGTTGAAGTGGGGCAGCCACTCCGCCGAGGCGCTCGGCTCGGCCAGCATGACGATGCCCCGGTGCCCGAGCCCGACGGCGCGGCGGGCCTCGGCGACGACGGTCGCCATGTCGCTCCGCCAGGGGAGCAGGGCGAGGGGCACGTACCGGTCGCTCACCCGCCGCCAGTCGGCCAGCCCGTCGTTGTAGGCCTGCACGCAGGCCAGCTCGAACTCCGGCTCGCCGCCGAAGGGCACGCTGGCGCTGTCGACCGGGTCGTTGAAGAACAGCACCTCGCCGTCCACGCCGTCCTCGTCCAGGGCGACGAGGCGGGCCGCCGGGTCGTAGACCCGGGGCGGCACGTCCTCCCAGCGCTGGGGGAACGTGCGCCGCAGGGGGTCGTCCATCACGGCCGCGCAGTTCACGACCGCCCGCCGGCTGGCCACCCGCCCGTCGACCACCCACCGCTCGACCCGCCGGCCGTCGAGGTCGACCTCCCGCACGTGGGGGACGCGGTCGCCCCACCGGGCTGCGGACATGCGCTCGACGAAGGCGTCGCGATGCAGGTTGGCGTGCGAGTCGGAGCTGATCAGACCGTGGCGGATCCGCACGGACCGTCCCCCCTTGGTCTCCTGGCGCGTTCGCTGCGCCCCACCATAGCGGCACAATGGGCCGGTCCTGCCCCGGCGAGGAGGTGCGCGTGGAGGTCCCCGAGGCGTTCAACCTGGCCGCCTGGCTCCTCGCCGGCGCCGAGGCGCGAGGCGACGGCGGGCGGGTCGCGGTGCGGTCCGGCGGGGTCGACCTGACCTACGAGGAGGTCGCCGACCGGGCCGCCCGGGCCGCCGCCGTGCTGCGGGAGCGGGGGGTGCGGCCCGAGGAGCGGGTGCTGCTCGCCCTGCCCGACGGGCCCGACCTGCTGGCCGCCGTGCTCGGCGCCCTCCTGGCCGGCGCCGTCGTCGTCCCCGCGCCCGACCGCCCCGGCCTCGCCGACCACGCCCACCTCGTCGCCCACTCCCGCGCCCGCCTGGCCGTGGCCGCTCGCGAGGTGGCCGCCGCCTGCGGGCGGGACACCGTGCCGGCCGCCGACCTCGCCGCCGCCGTCGACGCCGCCGAGCCGTGGGCCGGCGCCGAGGCGACCAGCCGCGACGACCCCGCCTTCTGGCTCTACACGTCGGGGACGACCGGGCGGCCGAAGGCGGCCGTGCACCTCCACGGCGACATGGCCCACTGCTGGTCGGGCTTCGGGTCGGGCGTCCTCGGCCTCGGCCCCGGCGACCGCACGTTCTCGGTGGCCCGCATGACCTCGCCGTCGGGGATCGGCAACAGCATTGTCTTCCCGCTGGCCGCCGGGGCGTCGACCGTCCTCGGCACCGACGTGGCCGCCGTGCTGCGGGACGACGGACCGACCGTCCTGTTCGCCCGGCCGGCCAACTACCGGGCCCTGCTGGAGGACGAGGCGGCCGTCGAGGCGCCCGCCCTGCGGCTGGCCGTGTCGTCGGGCGACACCCTGCCGGCCGACCTGCACCGCCGCTTCCGGGAGCGCTTCGGCGTCGAGATCCTCGAGGGGACGGGGTCCACCGAGGCGTTCCACGTCTACCTGTGCAACCGGCCCGGGCGGGTGCGGCCGGGGTCGAGCGGCGAGGTCGTGCCCGGCTACGAGGCCCGGCTGGTGGACGACGACGGCGGGGACGTGGCCGACGGCGAGGTCGGCCAGCTGCTGGTGCGGGGCGGGTCGGTGTGCTCGCACTACGCCAGGGACCGCGACCGGTCGAAGGACGCCATCCTCGGCCACTGGCTGGTCACCGGCGACCGGTACCGGCGCGACGGCGACGGCGTGTTCTGGTACGTCGGCCGGGCGAACGACACGTGGTTCCAGGACGGGGCCGAGGTGGCGCCCTTCCCGATCGAGGAGGCGCTCGGCACCCACCCGGCCGTCCGGGAGGCCGGGGTGGCCGGCGTGGACGTCGGGCCCGGCCGGCGCCGGCCGGTGGCCTGGGTCGTCGTGCGCGAGGGCGGCCCGGGCGAGGCCGGCGAGGCGCTGGCCGCCGAGCTCACCGCCCACGTGGCCGCCGCGCTCGGCGAGGCCATGGCGCCCGCCGCCGTCCGCTTCGTCGACGCCCTGCCCCGCACGGCGACCGGCAAGGTGCAGCGCTTCCGCCTCCGGGAGTCGTGGTCGTGAGCGACGCCGGGCCGGAGGAGCGCAAGGAGGCGGCCGTCCTCGTCGCCGTGTTCGCGGACGACGGCGGCGAGCGCCGGCTGGTGCTCGTGCGCCGGGGGGCGAGGGGGGTGCACGGCGGCCAGCTGGCCCTCCCGGGC
This sequence comes from Acidimicrobiales bacterium, assembly GCA_036399815.1. NCBI lineage: Bacteria > Bacillati > Actinomycetota > Acidimicrobiia > Acidimicrobiales > Acidimicrobiales bacterium. The sequence continues at coordinate 10,486 of DASWMK010000263.1, read as the reverse complement.
GGGAACCGGGAGCCGGGCGACCGGTCGATGGTCGACACCGCCCTGCGAGAGGCGCAGGAGGAGGTGGGCCTCGACCCGGCGTCGGTGGAGGTGGTCGCCGAGCTCGACCCGGTGGAGACCCGCACCACCGGGTTCCGGGTGTGGCCGGTGCTCGCCCGGGTGGCGCCGCCGGCCGAGTGGGTGGCCCAGGAGGGCGAGGTCGCCGAGGTGGTGACCGTCCCGGTGCGGGAGCTGGCCGACCCCGCCAACCGGGGCGAGCGGGAGATGACGTTCCCGACCTGGCCCGAGCCGAGGACCACCCCGTTCCTGCGCGTCGGCGAGCACGAGCTCTGGGGGCTGACCTACCGGATCCTGGTGCCGCTGCTCGACCGGCTGGGCTCGCTGTAGCCGACCGGCACGGCCGGGTGGGTGGCCCGGAACCACAGCGCGGCGACGGCGACGGTGACCACCCTGGCGAGCACGGCGACGAGCCCGCCCGTCTCGACGGACGCCCCGTCGACGCCGACCAGCCGGGGGGTCCAGGCCAGCATGAACCCGGCGAGGGCGGCGACGGCGAAGGCGAGGGCGGCGACGGCGTAGGACGGCTTCGGCCGGGTGAGCAGCGCGGCGGCCATGGCCACGCCGCCGGCCACGTCGACGAGCGACAGGGCGCGCACCTCGGGCTGGTCGCCGTACCCGGCGAGCCACAGCACGAGGTGGGTCGCGCCCGCGCCCAGCACCACGACGGCGGCCACGGCGCGCCCAACGCGGGTCCCCATCGGCCCGGTAGTACGGGCGGTCGGGCGGCGTGGTTTTACTGCTGATTGAACCGGGCGGTCAGGCCCGGATCTCCCGCCAGTCGTCGGACCGCCGGCCCGGCCGGTAGGGACTGTCGAGGCGCTTGGCGACGAGCCCCCACAGGCCCTTGGCCCGCGCCGCCTGGAGCAGCGCCGTCCCGTCGCCGACGTGGGCGGCCGGCACCTGCCAGGCCGGGCCGGCCAGGTCGAGCTCCTCCAGCAGGCGGCGGCGGTTCTCGTAGGGCAGGTCGGTGACGGGATGGCCGTCCAGCCAGATCAGGTCGAACGCGACGAGGGTGACCGGGGCCCGCTCGGCCAGGCGCCGCCACCCGCTGTCGCTGCGCACGTCGGCCCGGCGGGCGACGGCGTCGCCGCCTCTGGGGTCGGTCACCACCCCGTCGAGCACGACCTCGACCGAGCCGATGGCCCGCCCGACCCGCCGCACCTCGGGGTAGCGCTCGGCCACGTCGACCCCGTCGGGGTCCCGCAGCTCGACCACGCCGCCCGACGACACGGCCAGCACCCGCTGCCCCGACCACCGCACCTCGAACGCGAACCGGTCCTGGTCGCGGGGCAGGCGGCCGGGACGGGCGGTCATCGGCCGCAGGTCGGCGGGGACGGGCCGGCGCTCCGGGTCGGCCGGCGGGTCCATCCGGTGGATGATCCAGTCCCGGCCCCTGGTCTGGAACAGCGCGTACCGCCCCGTCGCCCGCTCGCCGTGCAGGGTGATCACGACCTTGCGGTCGGTCCACTCGTGGACCTCGTACGTGCCGGTGTCCCAGATGAACATGGCGCCGGCGCCGTAGTTGCCCTCCGGGATCTCGCCCGAGAACGTCAGGTACTCGAGCGGGTGGTCCTCGGTGTGCACGGCCAGGTGGTTGTCGTCGGGGCTCCACGGCACGCCGCGGGGGAGCGCCCACGAGGGCAGCACGCCGTCGTGCTCGAGGCGCAGGTCCCAGTGCAGGCGGGTGGCGTCGTGCTGCTGGATGACGAAGCGGGGCAGGTCGACGGGCGCGGCGCCGTCGCCGTCGCCGCTCGGCTCGGGGGTGCGGTGGAAGTCCCGCAGCTCCCGGTAGCGCCCGAGCGACCCGGCGGCCACGTCAGGCGCTCTTCCTCGCCCGCCTGGCCGGCTTCCTCGCCGCCTTCTTCGCCGGCTTGGACGACGACTTCTTCGCCGACATCGTCTTCGACGACGTGGTCTTCGACGACGCGGTCTTCGAGGACGCCGACTTCGACGAGGACGGCTTCTTCGCCGCCTTACCGGCCTTGGCGGCCTTGCCGGCCTTGCTCGCCTTGCTCGCCTTGGCCGCCGGCTTTCCCGACGCCCCTGCCGACCGGCCGCCGCCCCTCCTCCCCGCCAGGCTCGCCTCCAGCGCGGCCATCAGGTCGAGCACCTCGGCCTTGTGCTCCTTCGGCGCCTCGGTCACCACGTCCTCGCCCTCGGCCTTGCGGTGCACCATGTCGAGCACCTCCTCGCGGTAGGTGTCGTGGTACCGGCCGGGGTCCCAGTCCGTCGTGAGCGAGTCGATCAGCCGGCTGGCCGCCTCCAGCTCCTTCTTGCCGACGGCCGACCGCCCCGCGACGCCCTCCAGGTCGGCCCGGTCGACCAGCTCGTCGGCGTAGTAGAGCGTGTGCAGCGTGAGCACGCCGTCGAGGGGGCGGAGGGCGACGAGGTGCTGCTTGGTCCGCATCACGAAGCGGCCGATCGCCACCCGGCCCGACCGCTCCATGGCCTCGGTCAGCAGCGCGTAGGCCTTCGTGGCGCCGGCGCCGTCGGGGACGAGGTAGTAGGCGTCGTCGAAGTGGATCGGGTCGATGTCGTCGAGGGCGACGAAGTCCTCGATGTCCACGGTGTGGGTCGACTCCGGCTCGACCGCCTCCAGCTCCTCGGGCTCGATCGGCACGTACGTGCCCTTGGCGATCTCGTAGCCCTTCACGATGTGGTCGTAGGGCACCTCCTCGCCGGACTCCTCCGACACCCGCTGGTAGCGGATGCGGGCGCCGGTGCCCTCCTCCAGCTGGTGGAAGTGGACGTCCTTCGGCGACACCGCCCCGTGGAGCTTGACCGGCACGTTGACCAGGCCGAAGCTCACCGATCCCGACCAGATCGCTCTCGCCATGGGAAGGTGATACCCCGTGGACGACGAGGCCGTCGACCGGCTCTACCGGGCCGAGCCCGAGGGGTTCGTCGCCGCCCGCGACGCGCTGGCCAAGCAGCTGCGCCAGGCCGGCGACCGGGAGGGCGCGGCCGCCGTCAAGGCGCTGCGCCGGCCGTCCCGGGTAGCGTGGGCGCTGAACCAGCTGCGGGTCGACCGGCCCGACGAGCTCGGCGACCTGCTCGGGGTGGCCGACGAGCTGCGGGCGGCCCAGGAGGCGGCCGTTCGGGGCGACGGCGGCGACCTCCGCGAGGCGATGGCCAGGCGCCGGGCGCTCGTGCGGTCGTTGGCCAAGGCGGCCCGCGCCAGGCTCGGCCCGTCCGGCCCGAACGCGGCGGCGGCCGTGGAGGCGACCCTGGACGCCGCCGTGCTCGACCCCGAGGTCGGCGACCTGCTGGCCGCCGGGCGGCTGGAGAAGGAGCGGGAGGTGGCCGGGTTCGGCGACCTCGGGATGCTGGCCGACGTCGTCCCGATCCGCCCGGCGAAGGCGAAGCCCGAGCCCGCCAAGGCGGCGGGCAAGCAGGAGCGGGCGGCGCCGGCGAAGCCCGACGACACCGCCGCCCGGCGGGCGCTCGAGGAGGCGACGGCCGAGGCCGACGCCGCGGCCGCCAGGGTGGACGAGGCCCGCCGCGCCGCCGAGGAGGCGGAGGCCGCCGTCGAGGCCGCGGAGGCGGCCCTCGCCGAGGCGCGGGAGGCGGCCAGGGCGGCCCGCTCGGCGCTGTCGGCCGAGGAGCGCAGGGCCAGGGCCGCCGACGCCGCCCGCGGCCGGGCCGAGGCCGCCCTCGCCGCCCTCCGGTCCTAGGTCGCCAGGGGCCGCGCTCGCCGCCCTCCGGTCCCAGGTCGCGGCGGCCCCTAGAAGTGGGCCGTGCCCCGCAGCGCCCGGGGGCGGCCGTCGGGGTCGACGAACCACCGGTACACCGGCCTCGCCCACCAGCCGGCCCACCGGGGGACGGCCTCGGGGCGGTGCTCGCGGACGCGGCCGGGCGGCCGCGGCCCCCGCCGCCCGCCCCGGTCCCAGGCCTCGAGCTCGGCGGCCGACGCCCGCCACGCCGCGAACCACCGGTCGGGGTCCACCAGCTCGGGGTCGGCCGGGTCCCGGCCGAGGTGCTCGGCGGCGAGGCGCAGGCGCAGGTCCCGCGGGAACCGGCGGGCGCCGTCGCCCAGCCCGGCGGGGTCGGCCGGCTCCCGGTCGTCGCGGGTGGCGTCGAGCACGGCGCAGCTCAGCTCGGAGTCGTGCGTCCAGGAGCGGAGGTTCAGGTTGTCGGACCCGGCGATGGCCCACACGTCGTCGACCACGCATACCTTGGCGTGCACGTACACCGGCGTGCCGGCCAGGTTCTCGACGTCGTAGACGGCCACCCGGTCGCCGCCGGCCGACCGCAGCAGGTCGACGGCCTGGCCGTGCCCGACCAGCTCGGGCGCCTCGGACAGCACGCCGGCCTGCTCGGGCAGGCGGGGGACGACGGCGAGCAGGTGCAGCCGGTCGTGCTCGCGGAGGGCGTCGGCCAGCGCCTCGGCGACCGTCGCCGACCACAGGTACTGGTCCTCCAGGTACACGAACCGCCTGGCCCGGCGCAGCGCCTTGAGGTAGGCCCTGGCCACGCTGCGCTCGCCCTCCGGCGCGAACGGGTACGCCGGCCGCTTGGCCGGATAGGTGCGCAGGACCTGCACGGCGTGCGGGCCGGCCGGCGCCGGGTCGGCGGGCATGGGCCGCAGCGGGCGGGGGTGGCGGGGCTCGCGGGTCACCCGCCGCATGGCCGCCCGCCAGGGGTTGCGGTGGTCGAGCGGGGTCGGGTCGTCCCACCGCTCGCGGAAGGTGTGGGCCAGGTCGCCCACGGCCGGCCCCCGCACCTCCAGCTGGATGTCGTGCCACGGCGGGGTCTCGGTGTAGCGGGGGTTCATGGCGATGGCCTGCGGGTCGCCGAGGTGGCGCTCGTCGTCCCTGCGGGTGTGGCACAGGTCGGTGCCGCCGACGAAGGCGACGTCGTCGTCCTCGCTGCCGGCCCGGCGCACCACGACCAGCTTCTGGTGGTGGGAGCCGGCGAAGCGCACCCGCTCGTCGAGGAGCACCTCCCCGCCGGCCTCGTTCACCACCTCGGCGAGGTGCTCGGCCTCCTGCTCGCTCAGCCGGGCCTGGTCGGGGTGGGACCGCCACACGAGCCCGCGCACGTCGACCCCCCGACGGCACAGCCCGGCCAGCACCCGGCCGAGCTCCGACCCCGGCCGGCCGTCGAGGCGCTCGTCGGCGTCGCCCCGCCAGTCGCACAGGTGGACGAGGTCGCCGGGGCCGAGGCCGGACAGCACCTCGAGGAGGCGGGCGAAGTAGACGGCGCCGTGCACGTGGGGCACGACGAGGTTCCCCTCCGTCCAGGCCCGGCCGTCGCCACGGCGGCGGTCGAGGTCCGTCGCGGGGTTCCCGCGCTCGCCGGGGTCGAGGAACCAGTCGCTCACGACCGGGCGGATCATACGGGCGGTGGGGGGGAAGGGGTGGGGGCATGGCTGAGATCGGCTACGCCCTGTCCTCCGAGGAGCATCGCCCGAGCGACCTCGTCCGCTACGCCGTGCTGGCGGAGGAGGCGGGGTTCACGTTCGCGGGCCTCTCCGACCACTACCACCCGTGGACGAGCACCCAGGGCCAGGCCGGGTTCGTGTGGGGCACTCTCGGCGCCATCGCCCAGGCCACCGAGCGCCTGCGGGTCGGCACCGGCGTCACCTGCCCGACGGTCCGCATCCACCCGGCGATCATCGCCCAGGCGGCGGCGACGGCGGCCGACCTGATGCCGGGGCGCTTCTTCCTCGGCGTCGGCACCGGCGAGGCGCTGAACGAGCACATCCTCGGCGACCCCTGGCCGCCCCTCGACGTCCGCCTCGAGATGCTGGAGGACGCCGTCGAGGTCATCCGCGAGCTGTGGAAGGGCAACCTGACCACGCTCGAGAACCGCCACTACGTCGTCCACAACGCCCGCGTCTACACGCTCCCCGAGGAGCTGCCGCCGATCGTGGTCGCCGCGTCCGGCGGGAAGTCGACCGAGGTGGCGGCCCGCATCGGCGACGGCATCTGGGGCACCACCCCCGACGCCGAGATGCTCGAGCAGTACGGGTCCCAGGGCGGCACCGGGATGCGCATCGGCGAGATGACGGTGTGCTGGGCGGCGACCGAGGACGAGGCCGTCCGCACGGCGACCGAGATGTGGCCGAACCTCGCCATCCCCGGCCAGCTCGGCCAGGACCTGCCCCTGCCGTCGCACTTCGAGTCGGCCGCCGAGCTCGTCACCGAGGACATGGTCCGCGAGGCGATCCCCGTCGGCCCGGACCCCGACCAGCACCTCTCCGGCCTCCGGGAGTACCTCGACGCCGGCTACGACCACGTCTACGTCCACCAGATCGGGCCCGACCAGGAGGGGTTCCTGCGCTTCTGGCGGGACGAGGTCGCTCCCAAGGTGAACGGGACCTGACCAAGTACCGTTCGGGGTGATGGCGAACTCCCTCGACGCCCAGACCACCGCCCTGGCTCGACAGGTCGCCGAGCTCGGGGCGGGTGAGCGTTCCAAGGTCTTCCGCATGTCGTTCTGGAGCGAGCGGATGCTCGACTGGGCGATGGCGAAGCCGGCGTTCAAGACCCAGCTGTTCCGCTTCACCGACGTCTTCCCGGCGATGACCGACGACCAGGACGTCATGCGGCACATCGAGGAGTACTTCGACGGGGTCGAGGTGCCGAAGGCGCTCGACCTCGGCATCGACGTCGCCGGCCACGTGCCGTTCGGCAAGACCGTGTCGGCCCACGTGGCCCGCCGGAACATCATGCGGATGGCCGGGCAGTTCATCGTCGGGGCCACCCCCGAGGAGGCCGTCGAGGGGCTCCACCGGCTCTGGCGCTCGGGCAGCGCGTTCACCGTCGACCTGCTCGGCGAGAAGACGATCGTCGAGTCCGAGGCCGACCACTACGCGGCCAGGGTCGACGAGATGCTGCGGGCGCTGAGCGACGCCGCCGCCGGGTGGGCGCCCGACGACCACCTCGAGCGCGACGACCTCGGCCCCCTGCCCAGGGTCAACCTCTCCGTGAAGCCGACCGCGCTGGCGACCCACTACGCGCCCCTGTCGCGCGAGGAGGGCATCGAGTCGGCCGCCACCCGGCTGCGGCCGCTGCTGCGCCTGGCTCGCGAGCGGGGCTGCCACGTCCACTTCGACATGGAGCACTACGACGCCAAGGACCTCACGCTGGCGCTGTTCCGCAAGCTCCTGTCCGAGGACGAGTTCGCCGACCTCAACGCCGGCACCGTCATCCAGGCCTACCTGAAGGACTCGCGCGACGACCTCGCCGACCTCGTCGCCTGGTCGTCGTCCCGGCGCCGCCCGATCACCGTCCGCCTCGTGAAGGGCGCCTACTGGGACACCGAGACCGTCGAGTCGCGGGCCCAGGGGTGGCCGTCGCCGGTGTACGAGCGCAAGGAGGAGACCGACGCCAACTACGAGCGCTGCGTCCGCCTCCTCCACGACCACCACGGCGAGGTGCGGGCCGCGTTCGGCTCCCACAACCTCCGGTCGCTGGCCTACGCCATCGCCTACGCGAGGGACAAGGGCATCGCCGACACCGGCTACGAGATCCAGATGCTCTACGGGATGGCCGAGCCGATGCACGCGGCCATCAAGCGGATGGGCCTGCGCCTGCGGGTCTACTCGCCGGTCGGCGAGCTGGTGCCGGGCATGGCCTACCTGGTGCGGCGGCTGCTCGAGAACACGTCGAACGAGTCGTTCGTGCGCCACCGCTTCGCCGAGGGGCGGGCGCTCGACGAGCTGATCGCCCCGCCGAGGGTCGACCGCATCCCGGGGCCGACGACCGCGCCCCGCGTGCCGCCGACCGACGTCGACCGGCCGTCGCCCTACGAGCCCGAGCCGCCGGCCGAGTGGCGGCGGGCGACGACGAGGGCGGCCTACTCGGTCGCCGTCGACCAGGCCCCGCTGTCGTTCCCGCTCGACGTGCCCGCGCTGATCGACGGCGAGCGGGTGCGGACGACCAACGCCATCACGTCGGTCGACCCCGGCCACACGGACACGGTCGTCGCCACGTCCGCCTCGTGCACGGCCGACGACGCCGACCGGGCCGTCGAGGCCGCCCTCGAGGCCGGCGAGGAGTGGCGGCACACGCCGGCCAGGGAGCGGTCGGCCGTCCTGTTCCGGGCGGCCGAGTGGCTGCGGGCCCGGCGCCCCGAGATCGCCGCCCTCCAGGTCTACGAGGCCGGCAAGCCGTGGGACCAGGCCGACGCCGACGTGTGCGAGGCCATCGACTTCTGCGAGTACTACGGCCGGGAGATGCTCCGCCTCGACGGCGGCGGCACCGTCCAGTCGCCCCCCGGCGAGGCCAACGCCATGCGCTACTGGGGCAAGGGCGTCGGCGTGGTGATCGCGCCGTGGAACTTCCCGCTCGCCATCCCGTGCGGCATGACCGTCGCCGCGCTGGTCGCCGGCAACCCGGTCATCCTGAAGCCGGCCGAGCAGACGCCGGCCCTGTCCTGGAAGCTGGTCGAGGCGCTGGTCGACTCGGGCGTGCCCCGCGGCGTGCTCCAGTTCCTCCCCGGCATCGGCGAGGACGTCGGCGCCCGCCTCGTCGAGCACCCCGACGTCTCCTTCATCGTGTTCACCGGCTCGAAGGAGGTCGGCCTCGCCATCAACCAGAAGGCGGCCGCCTTCCAGCCCGGCCAGCGGCACGTGAAGCGGGTGGTGGCCGAGATGGGCGGCAAGAACGCGCTGGTGATCGACGCCGACGCCGACCCCGACCAGGCCGTCCCCGCCGCCGTGGTGTCGGCGTTCGGCTTCGCCGGCCAGAAGTGCTCGGCCGCCTCCCGGCTCATCGTCCTCGACGCCGTGTACGACCAGGTCCTCGACCGGCTGGTGGGCGCCACCCGGGAGCTGATCCTCGGCCACCCGCGCCACCCGTCGACCCAGATGGGCCCCGTCATCGACGCCGACGCCTACAAGCGCATCAACGCCTGGATCGAGCGGGCGCCCGAGCAGGGCCGGGTCGTGCTGTCCCGCGAGGACCTGCCCGAGGGCGGCTACTACGTCGGGCCGACGATCGTCGCCGACGTCGACCCCAAGGCGCCGATCGCCCGCGAGGAGATCTTCGGGCCGGTGCTGTCGGTGCTGCGGGCGGCCGACTTCGACGAGGCCATCCGCCTCGCGAACGACACGGACTACGCGCTGACCGCCGGCCTGTTCTCCCGGTCGCCGGCCCGCATCCGGGAGGCCGCCGAGCGGCTCCGGGGCGGCAACGTCTACATCAACCGGTCGACCACCGGGGCGGTCGTCGGCCGCCAGCCCTTCGGCGGGTACGCGCTGTCAGGGGTGGGGTCCAAGGCCGGCGGCCCGGACTACCTGCTCCAGTTCGTCGACCCGCGGGTGGTCACCGAGAACACCCTGCGGCAGGGGTTCGCGCCGGACCTGACGAGCTAGTCGGCCCTCGCCGACAGCGCCGCCGTCGACGCCGCCGACGCGGCGGCGACGCCCAGCAGCGCGGTGCGCCCGCCCGGGCGCAGCCCCCGCCAGCCGGCGAGGGTGGCGAGCCCGTCGGCCGCGTCGGCCAGCGCCGCGTAGGCCAGCCAGGCCTTGGTGGACCGGCCGCCGTTGGCCGCCCGCCACAGCCCGAGGCCGAGGATGGCGTCGCGGGTGCCCACCATGCGGATGAGGGTGCGAGTCGCCGGCCGGTCGGCGTCGCTCCCGAGCCACATCCGGTTGGCCCTGGCCGGGGCGAGCACGAGGACGGCGCCGATGGCGATCCTCGTGAGCCCGGCCGCCGACGCGAGCTGGCGGTCGTCCATGGCCGGAGTCTCCCACGGCCGGTCGTGCGCGCGCTCCGGGCCGGCACCGGGCATATTGAGGGCCGTCATGCCCGGGCACTACGGAGGAGGCCGCCGGTGAGCGAGCGAACCTGCACGAGCTGCGGGGCGAGTGTGCCGGACGGCGCCGCCTTCTGCCCGAACTGCGGGGCCGCCGTCGCGGCGCCAGCGGCGCCCGCGGCGGACGAGCCCACCGTCGTCGGCACCCCGATCCCGCCGTCGCCCACGATCGAGGAGGCCGGCACCGGCGCCGCCGCGCCGCCCCCGCCGCCGCCCCCCGCCGGCTCGCAAGGGGGCGCCTCGTCCGCCCTCGGCGGCGCCGCCCCCCCGCCCGGTGCAGCCGGCCCCGGCGGCCCCCCGCCCGGCGCGAGCGGTCCCGGCGGCCCCGGCGGCCCCGGCCTCGGCGGCCCTCCGCCTGCTCCCGCCGGCCCGCCGCCCGGTGCGGGCGGTCCCGGCGGTCCTGGCGGCCCCGGCCTCGGCGGCCCGCCCCGCCCCGGCGACGGTGGCCCTCCGCCCGGTCCCGGCGGTCCCGGCGGTCCCGGCCTCGGCGGCCCTCCGCCTGCTCCCGGCGGCCCGCCGCCCGGTGGGGGCGGTCCCGGGCTCGGCGGCCCGCCCCGGCCCGGCGACGACGAGCCGACGACCATCCTGGGCACGGCCCCACCGCCGCCCGGCCCGGGCTTCGGCGGCCCGCCGCCCGGTGGCGGCGACCGCTTCCCGCCCG